>JAPUHZ010000041.1 GCA_027297485.1 Deltaproteobacteria bacterium | reverse complement strand
AGGGCCGCCACCCCTACCCCTTCACGTGATTATTCCTACCGTTTGGGCCTGCACCAAGCCTCACGTTCGGTTCCCTCGTCCTTCAGTCTCCTTCCCCTCGGAATAGCCTCAATGTAACAAATTTAAATACGTTTGTATTAGGTTGAATTACTCCAAGAGAACCGGGTCAGGCTCGCATAGGTGAATAACACTTGCGCTCAAATCTAGCCTCAGTTGGCTAGTGCCGCCTGTAGGTTGCACGCGTCACTTATCTTTCAACCATAACGCCGGCTTTTGTCTTCTGTTTTCTATGAATTTCAGTAGCTAGTCAGAAAATTACTTTTCTGCTCCGAGATTTGCTAAGTAGCACTATCCAGGAGCCTTATGATGAGAGGTTGGAGATTAAACCGAGCGATAAAAGCCGGCCGATATAGTAGGCGAGCATGCCCGATTATTTATGCCTGACAGAGAATTTCTCCCAGTTTGCCCTGTTTAAATGAGAGGTTTGCTGTTGAGGGATGCAGCAAATTCATTGATATTTCTGCTAAATAAGCGATCCCGTTTGTTTGTTCTCACATGGCATCCATCTTGCTCCCTATCGGTAATGAATCCAGAGGACATTGATACCGAGAGGATATGATTAATTCTTAATAAGGGTTCAATGAAGGAGGCCCCATGAGGCTAATTGGCAGGATGATCGTTGGCTTGTTTCTCTGTGTGGTGACATTGCTTGCTAGCGTGATGATAGGGACGGGCATCTCCGCGGTACTGTATCCGCTGCCCTGAAACAAGCGGTGACTTAGGTACGGAATCGCAAAGGTGTCCAAGCCCGATATTAACATCACACTCCACCGACCTTTGACTAAGGCCAGGGCAAATCTGTAGCCCATTCCACCAAGTCCGGAAATCGCTGCTCATACAGCAGCCGATCCTTTTTATCGACGATAGGTCCAGCGCAGTTGTTGGACTGCAAATCAACGGCATCATAGGATTCCATTAAGGTCTCCTCTCCGCACACACCCGCCACCTGGCGTATGCTGGTTTGACTCAAAAAGAATTTTATTATAGGCAGACCGCAGGAGATTAGAAGCGATATCTTCTTTGGTTTTCCAGAAAAGGCTGGGTGAGAAGAAATTATGATCGTCGGTGTTGTGCTGTCTGCCGGAGAGTCAAGGAGGATGGGTAGCCCCAAGGCTCTGCTTTCTATCGGGGGAAGTGTCTTTATTGAACGGATTGTTTCGGCCCTAGAGGCGAGCCAGGTAGGAAAGATCATTGTTGTCCTCGGCCATCATACCGAGGAGATAAAGGCAAAGATCGGCCATCTCCCTATCACCGTTGTCGTCAATAAGGATTACGCGAAAGGTCAACTCTCCTCTCTGATCGTCGCAATCCGAAGCCTTGAGACGGAGAAGGTCGATGGTGCGTTGGTTCATCTTGTGGACCATCCCTTTGTCAATCCTACTTTGACACGCCAGATGATCACCCGTTTTTATGAATCGAAAAAGTTAATCGTGGTTCCAAGATTCCGTGGACGACGGGGCCATCCGATTCTCTTCTCGAGCCGGTTGTTTTCCGAGATTCTCAACGCACCTTTGGATCAGGGGGCAAAGTCTGTGGTCCATGCCCATCGGGATGAGACATTAGAGATCGAGACAGAAGACGAGGGGATTATCATCGATATCGACACCCCAGAAGAGTACCGCCAACATGGGGGGAGAGAATGAATGTCAAAGCTTAAGTTCAGCCTGGCCTGTGGGTTTTATGACCTGCTCAGGCCATTGATTGAGGGAATGGCCGTTCCGGCCGGAATCGATCTGAATATCCTTACGATGGCCTCACCGGAAAGGCACGGGAGGATGCTCAGGCATGAAGAGTTCGACATCTGCGAGCTTTCCCTGGTTTCGTACCTAGTGGCTCGGGATCTGGGGAGGCCATTCACAGCGATTCCCGTTTTTCCCCATCGCCGTTTTCGCCACGTTTATATGGTCAAGCGGATGAACTGCGGGATTGACAATCCCGCAGATCTGAACGGTAAAAGGGTGGGCTTAGATACTTTGCAGAACTCCGCCGGCCTTTGGATGCGAGGCATCCTGCAGGACCATTACGGCGTGGATCTGAAGAGCATCGAGTGGTGGTGTCAGGAAGAGGAGGATATTGCGTTTGAGCCGGCCAAGTGGATGAAAGTGCAGCGTGTCCCCAAAGGGGAAAATATCGATCAGATGCTCTTGGGTGGCAAGCTGGAAGGGGCGCTCTATCCCGAGACCCTCCCCTCGATCAGGAGCAACTCTCCCAAAGTAGGCCTACTTTTTCCCAATCCCAAAGAGGCTGAGATCGAGTATTATAAAAAGAGCGGGATCTTTCCCATCATGCACACGGTCGTCATCAAAAATGAGATCCTAGAGCAAAACCCTTGGGTGGCCGTAAGTATCCTGCAGGCCTTTCAGAAATCAAAAGAGATCTGCTACGAGCGCATGAAGGACCCGAGGAATTTTGCCTTGGTGTGGGTTAACGAGCTCATGCAGGAGCAAGAAGCCATTTTCGGTTCCAACCCCTGGCCCTATAATCTTGAGGACAATCGCAAAGCATTAGAGGCGGTGGTTCGCTATGAATACGATCAGGGGATGATTAAGAAGAGACCTAAGGTCGAGGATCTCTTCTTCCCCGCGAGTCTCCAGGAGATTCAGGGGTACCTATAATAGTCCACTGAAAAGAACCCATCTGCCGACAGGCTGCTACGTGCAGTAGGACAACCGAACAGGAATGGTTTCCCCTGTCATTGGTGGAGGCGCACGGAGAAACTGATCTCTGGTTGACAGTACAGCCGATGATCGAATATTCTCCTAATCAAGATGTCGCAGCGCACACCGGAAGTTACCCCAGTCTTAGAAGCCAGCGCCTACCGCTGTGAGGTTCCAGCGGACCCGTGTGCCGTCATTATCTTCGGCGCTTAAGGCGATCTCACCCGCCGTAAGCTCATTCCTGCCCTCTATGATCTGGCTGCTGCTGCCTGCCTCGCCCCACGGTTTGCCATCGTAGGTTTCGCGCGCAGCCCGGTGAGTGACGACGAGTTCCGCCGGGTTTGCGGACAAGCGATACGCGAGATTTCCGACGTGGGTCCAGTGGACGATGAAAAATGGCAGGCGTTTGCTCAGAGCATGAGCTACTTCCAAGGGGACTACGACGACCCTGAGGCGTATAGGAAGCTGGCTCTTCGGCTCAAGGATCTCGACCGTGAGCGCGGCTTGCTGGGGAACCGTCTGTTCTACTTGGCTACACCTCCGGAGGTCTATTTGCACGTCCTTGAACAACTCAGACGTACGGGTCTGGCCGAGCGCCCGAGCGAAAAGTCGCGGGTGCAGATTATCATCGAGAAGCCGTTTGGTCGTGACCTCGATTCGGCGCGGCAACTCAACCAGGCTGTGCTGCGCGTCTTTGACGAATCGCAGGTCTATCGCATCGACCACTACTTGGGAAAAGAAACGGTTCAGAACCTTCTGGTCTTCCGTTTCGGCAACGGCATCTTCGAGCCGTTGTGGAACCGCAACTATGTGGACCACGTGGAGATTACTGCGGCGGAAAGCCTCGGTGTGGAGCAGCGTGGCGCGTTCTATGAAACGGCCGGCGCCATGCGCGATATGATCCAGAACCACGTGCTCCAACTGGTCTCACTCGTGGCCCTGGAACCGCCTGCGGTGTTTGATGCCACCGCCGTCCGCAACGAGAAGATCAAGGTCCTGCAATCGATACGACCCTACGTGCCCGAGTCGATTGAGAAGATGGTGGTGCGTGGTCAGTACGGCTCTGGCGCGGTCGATGGCGTATCCGTGCCAGGCTACCGCCAGGAGCCCAAGGTTCGGCCGGACTCATCGACCGAAACTTTTGTCGCTGCCAAATTGCTCATCGACAACTGGCGGTGGGCCGGAGTGCCGTTTTATCTCCGCACAGGCAAGCGGCTGTCACGGCGCATCACAGAAATCGCGATTGAGTTCCGCCGCGCGCCGCACATCCTCTTTCGCGGAAAAAAGCTGGACCCCAACTGGCTGGTGCTGAATATCCAGCCTGACGAAGGCATCTCGCTTTCGTTTGGCGCCAAGCTGCCCGGCCCGGAGATGAATATCAAATCCGTGACCATGGATTTCAGTTATCAGACGTCATTCGGCGTCGGCTCGCGAAGCGCCTACAGCACGCTCCTAAACGATTGCATGCGCGGCGACGCCACGCTGTTTGAGCGTGCCGATAGCGTGGAGGCAGCTTGGGGGCTGGTGGATCCCATTCTGAACGCCTGGAAGGGGGCTCCTTCACCTCGCTTTTCCAATTACGCAGCAGGGAGTTGGGGGCCTAGGGAAGCCGATCAACTTCTGAAGAGAGATGGGCGCCGCTGGAGGAACATGTAGGCCGAAATCGGTTGGTGTAGAGCCGGGCATGATGCTGTCGAGAGGTAGTGGCCAAGGGGCCTGATGATTCTTTACAAGACGGGGAACTTGGATTCTTCGACCGCAGCGTTTTCCACTCCAAGCTGAGTCAAGGCAGTAAGGTCCAACCTAGATTCGGCGTTTTCCACATCCGTGAGCTTCGCCTTTGTCGCGGGATGACGAGGGACAAAGAGCTGGCAGCAGTCCTGGTCGGGGATGATAGAGGTCTCAAATGTGCCGATCTTACGAGCCTGGTCTATGATCTCTTGCTTGTCCATGCCTACGAGCGGCCGCAGGACAGGTAGGGTAGTCGCTTTTTCGATAACCGCAAGGTTTTCCAATGTCTGAGAGGCGACCTGGGCGAGACTCTCCCCGGTTACCAATGCGCCGCCCCTTTCCTTTTTCGCAATCGCCTCCGCAATCCGCATCATCATCCTACGGTAGAGGATGACTCTAAGGGGCCTTAGGACGGCGGCCACAATTTGGCGCTGGATCTCTCCGAAGGGGACCAAATAAAGACGGGAAATGAACTGATAGCGGGTAAGATATTTGACTAGGTCCCGGACTTTTTCTTGCGAAGTTTTATCCAGATAAGGGGCGCTGTGAAAATGGACAAAGATGAGCCGGCAACCCCTCTGCATCATCCGGTAGGAAGCTACGGGAGAATCGATCCCGCCGGAGATTAGAGAGATGATTCTGCCGCTTACCCCTACTGGAAGTCCTCCCGGCCCGGCAATTTTGCCGAAGCCAAAGAAGGCGTCATGGGGAAGGATCTCGATGGAAATAGTGAGTTCGGCATTTTTGAGATCCACGCGGGCGCCGGATCTTTCTTTGACCACTGCCCCCACTTCACGGTTAATCTCCGGTGAGGTGAGGGGGAAATCTTTATCGCTCCTTTTGGTATCGATGCGGAAGGAGGAAAATTGCCTCCCGTCCAAGGACTCAAGGATCTTGTGGCCGAGGACTTTGAGATCCCGCGAGCTGCGCTCAACAAAAGAAAAATTGGCTACGCCAAAGACTCGCTGGAGACGGCGGCTTATCTCTTCCCGATCTGCTTTCTCACTGGAGACCAGCAAGAGGCGTCCTGGCAACTTTTTGGCTTCTCTAAAGCCCAGGTCCTTTACGGAAGAGAGCAGATTTCTCTTAAGCATCTCTACGAAGTAGGGACGGTTGCCTTTTTTCAGGGCCACCTCATGATAGCGGACCAGGATAGCGTGCATGAAAGTAAGATATCAGATTCACTCCTCTTTTGCATGGCTCTTTCCCTGTGGTAGAATCGTCCGACTTTAATTACTTACTCTCGAAGGAGAACGGAATGGAATGTTTTAAGAAGATTTCAGAGGCCATCCAATTTGCACCAGACAAGATGAAGAAAAACGGTCTTTTTGAGACCGAAAGGTTGTTCTGTGATATCTATTGTTTTGAGCCTGGTCAGGCCCAAAGCCCGCATACCCACGAGGGTTCGGACAAGATCTATTTTGTCGTCGAAGGAAGAGGTCTGTTCCAGATCGGGGAGGATGAAAGGGAGCTCGGAGAAAATGAAATTGCCCTGGCGCCGTCGGGACAGAGACACGGGGTCAGCAACCCCGGGCCGGACCGGCTGGTTCTGCTTGTCTTTATGGCACCCAAGCCAAGCCATTGAGGTCCGCCACTATGGTTAAAGAACAAGACGAGGTCTATAAGGCTAATAAAACCTTTTATCAGGCCTTTGAGAGTCTCGAAATTAGAAAGATGGAAGAGATTTGGGTAAACGAAAGTTATATCCAATGTATCCATCCTGGGGGGGGGACTCTTGAGGGGTTGGGAGCTTGTGGTGGAGAGTTGGCGTCGGATCTTTGAGAATACGCAGGAGATTCGATTTATGCTCACTGAGGTGCGTATCGAAATCCGTGACTCGCTCGCGTGGGTTACCCTTTACGAAAATATTACCAGTCGGCTTGGGGGAGAAATTATTACAGCGGTAGTTCTAGCCACCAATATTTTGGAGAAGCGTCCTGAGGGGTGGCGGGTCATCCATCACCATGGCTCCAATGTTGTCCAGCTGCCTAGCCAAACGAATCCTTCCACATTTCATTGAGAGGCTGAGTTGACTAACGAGGTCGTGAAGCCACTGGCGGGTAAGG
>JAPUHZ010000409.1 GCA_027297485.1 Deltaproteobacteria bacterium | reverse complement strand
TTGTTAGGTGCGTGAAGATTTCGTAATCTAATTATATCGACCACGGGGTTTGAAACCCCGCGGTCGACTAAAGGGAAGAGCTGCCGCTTCTCCCCTTTGGAATCCCTATCGTTAATGTGCCCGTGCCAAGCCGCAGAATATCCTGATATCTATCAAAGAACAGTTGCAGAAACCAGGACGAAGTTTGACAAGATTACAACAGGCTGTTGAAAAACCCTGTTTTCAGACCGGTCAAAAAGGTTCCAGATGCGAGGCGCGCGAGAAACCGACGAGCGGAGGCGTCCTTAGGCAGTACGTTGGAGCGAGGCGGTCGAGCGCAACTTTCCTAACCGCCGGCCTGGGGGTATCTCGAAGGACCGATGCGTGGGACGAGGAGAATCAAGCGTATCTCAAAGATACTCTATTCACTCAGTAGAGCGTAAGACAGGCGTATCGCATCGGGCCGGAGAGAGACTCCTAGGCCGGCTGATGGCAGATGGACCTTTTTCAACGGTCTGTACAAGCGTTGACTCCTGTGCTCAGGGTGGGGTAACCTTTGTTGTTATTTGTTAAGTGAGCTGGGCGACTAACGAAGTGAAGGCCGTTCAAAATAAAAGGGACCACTAAGGCCCCTTTTGAGTTTTGGTTGCGGGGCCGGGATTTGAACCCGGGACCTCAAGGTTATGAGCCTTGCGAGCTACCAGACTGCTCCACCCCGCGATAAGTTTACTGGTTATCTTTTACATTGGGCTTTGAACGGAGTCAAGGTATGGTGGGACAATGATGCAAGAAAAAAATACTCCCTGGGTAACAGTCGATATTATCATCGAGGTAGATGACCGTAGCATCGTCCTGATCGAGAGAAAAAATCCGCCACACGGATGGGCTTTACCTGGGGGATTCGTGGATTATGGTGAAAGCCTGGAGAAGGCGTCTCAGAGGGAGGCAAAAGAGGAGACCTCGCTGGATGTTCGACTGGTCGAGCAGTTTCACTCCTACTCGGATCCCAAGCGTGACCCCCGTCACCACACAGTTTCGACCGTTTTCATTGCCACAGCAACAGGAGTTCCCAGGGGAGATGATGACGCCAAAAGAGCTCTAGTCTTTACTGAAGGCGATTTCCCATCTCCCGTTGTCTTTGATCACGCTCAGATCCTGAAAGACTATTTCCATTACAAAAAGACCGGCAAGAGACCCGAAATCCATTTAGGAGAAAAACAATGGCAAATCCAGTTGAAGTAGATGGGTTAAAGGTAAATGAGGCTTTGTATCATCTGATACAAAGTGAGATTGCACCCGGCACGGGTGTAGAAGCAAGCGCATTTTGGGCGTCACTCAGTAGGATCGTTAAAGATCTAGCCCCTAAGAACCAAGAGCTTCTGAAAAAACGGGATGCCTTGCAGAGAAAAATTGATGCGTGGTGTTTGGCCGGAAAAGGTCGGCCTATCAACAAGGAAGAATATAAGACGTTTCTAACAGAGATAGGTTACCTTGTTCCTGAAGGTGGAGATTTTCAGGTGAGCACGGCAAACGTGGATACTGAGATAGCAAAGGTATCCGGACCACAATTAGTGGTACCACTGGATAATGCCCGTTATGCATTGAACGCAGCCAATGCACGGTGGGGTAGTCTATATGACGCGCTGTATGGCACGAATGTGATCCCAGAAGAAGGCGGCGCAGAGAAAGGAGAGACCTATAACACTAGACGCGGCGCAAAGGTCATCGCCCAAACGGAGGCATTCTTAGACGAAGTGGTTGGCCTTGAGCGGGGCAAGTTTTCAGAGGTTACGGAATTCTCGCTCAAAGACGTTGCCGGGAAAAAGCAGCTCATGGCGACGCTTAAGGATAGGAGTACGGTAGGCCTGGCAGATCCCGATAAATTTGTTGGCTTTAGTGAGAAAGAGAAAAAGCTAAGCAGTGTTTGGCTCAAAAATAATGGATTACACATAGAAATCCAAATTGATCGAACCCATCCTATAGGCAAAACCCACCCCGCGGGGGTGAAAGACGTGGTACTAGAGGCAGCCATTACTACCATTCAGGATTGCGAAGACTCTGTTGCGGCCGTAGATGCAGATGACAAGACCAAGGTGTACAGCGATTGGAATGGGATCATGAAGGGTACGCTTGAAGCGACGCTTGAAAAGAACGGGAAGCGGATAACTCGGAGGCTTAATCCGGATAGGACTTTCACATCCCCTGACGGAAAAACCATCACGCTGCCTGGTAGAAGTATGTTGCTAATCCGCAATGTGGGCATTCATATGTATACCGATTCTGTGACCACATTGGACGGCCAGGAGATTCCAGAAGGGTTTCTCGATGTCATGGTGACAACGTTGGCGGCCATGCACGATCTCAAGGGAAATGGGAAATGCACCAATAGCCGGACGGGCAGCTTTTATATCGTAAAGCCCAAACTGCATGGTCCAGAAGAAGTGGCAGCTACGGTCGAATTGTTTGAAAGGGTAGAGGACGCACTCGGCCTTGCAAGGAATACTCTCAAAATCGGCATCATGGATGAAGAGCGACGCCTCACGGTCAATCTGAAGGAAGCCATACGAATGGCAAAAGAGAGAGTCGTGTTTATCAACACGGGATTCCTTGATCGGACTGGCGATGAGATCCACACCAGCATGGAGCTCGGCCCGATGCTACCTAAGCCAGAGATCAAAAGTCAGCCTTGGATGAACGCGTATGAGAACTGGAACGTGGACATCGGCATTGAAACAGGGCTGATCGGGAAGGCCCAGATCGGCAAAGGAATGTGGACCATGCCCGATGAAATGCGAAAAATGGTAGAGGCCAAGATAGCCCATCCCCAAGCCGGCGCCAACACGGCCTGGGTACCATCACCTACAGCCGCCATACTCCACGTCTTGCATTATCATAAGGTGAATGTCGCAAAAAGGCTGGAAGAGATTGCAAGCAGAGGTCGCGCCAGTTTGGATGATATCCTTACGCCGCCGCTGTTAGACAGGAAATTGACTCCGAAGGAGATTCAACAAGAGTTGGATAATAATGCCCAGGGAATACTTGGCTACGTCGTGCGCTGGGTCAATCAGGGGATCGGCTGTTCCAAGGTTCCAGACATCCATGACGTCGGGTTGATGGAAGACCGGGCCACCCTGCGCATATCGAGTCAACATATCGCCAACTGGCTGCATCACGGGATTGTAACCGAGCAGCTGGTGAGAGAGACCTTTAAAAGAATGGCTGAGGTTGTCGATAGGCAAAATGCGTCTGATCCGAACTATCGAAACATGGCGTCTGAGTTTGACAAAAGCTTTGCCTTTCAGGCCGCACTAGATCTCGTCTTCAAGGGAAGAGAGTTACCAAACGGCTATACCGAACCAGTGCTTCACACTCGCCGGAGAGAAGTCAAAGCAGCACGATAAGCGGGCCGCTAATTTGCATTCCCTGTTGTGAGCGTATGGGGGATCAAGTTATATCGGCCACGGGGTTTGATAGTAATCAATAGCATTTGACAGGTTCTCTGTAGGGGTGCGATATTTCTTGCAGTTTTGCTTCCGTGAGAACGGGGAACTGAAACCTAATACACTGCCAGGTTTGTCGCAGTATACTTAATAGTTAGACCGTTTAGGAGACATTAGCTCCGAGATGAAGAAGTACTTGTGGGTCTCGCTACCGTTTTTCGTATGCACTTCACTGGCTCTTTTTTTTGCATTTACCGATTCAAATCCGAACGCTGCTTATGGCAAGGAGTGGATTTACAATTATTTGTCTGGGTCATGGCTTGGCATCGGAATAATAGTCAGTGCGTTGACCCTATTAATCTTGCTCATTTATGACACCTTTGAGTTTTTGGAAAGGGCGGCCAAGAAACGTAGATTGAAGAAGTGAGGTGTCAGACGGTCGACATGTATAGGAATTTGACACGGTCTAACAAGCGGCTGGAGACGGACCTAGGGTCCGCAGGCGGGCCGATGGCTGCTCAGCCTTTACGTTATCGCGCCGGGAGAAGCTCGGCGTATCTTACGGGGTGCAAGTCCCCGTCGGGTAGGGGTTAGCCACCCGCCCGTATCGAGTCTTGCGTCTGTGGCGGAGCCGAAAGGCGAACAAGACAGGCGAAGCGTAGACAGAGAATCCTGTAGGCCGTAGGGACGACCGTGCGTCCTGAAGAGCTGGTACAGCTTCGAGATAAGCTTGTTGCGGACGGCGAGTGTTTTAACGTGCACGAAGCCAACACGAAGCATCCGAAAAGGGCGAGGATGCGGAGGTCCGCCGGAGTCCACAGGCCATGGCATGCAGG
>JAPUHZ010000408.1 GCA_027297485.1 Deltaproteobacteria bacterium | reverse complement strand
TCCGTCTTGTCGTCGGCCAGCTCGATTCCGACCATGAAACCCCACTGGCGCACGTCGCTAACGTGCGGAAGTGGAGCAAAATCTTCTTTTAACCGCCGTTCGAGATAAGCGATCTTGGGCTGCATCTGATCGATAATCTTTTCCCTTTGAAAAAGATTTAAACTCGCCAGGGCTACGGCACATCCAAGGGGATTTCCGGTATAAGTGTGGCCATGAAAGAAACTTTTGAACTCCGTGTACGCTCCAAGAAATGCGGAAAAGATCTCTTCGGTGGTCAGAGTTACCGCCAGGGGGAGATAACCGCCGGTGATCCCTTTGGCCAAGCAGAGAATGTCAGGGTTTACCGCCTCGTGCTCGCAGGCGAACATCTTACCTGTGCGGCCAAAGCCGGTCGCCACTTCATCAAGGATGAAAAGAATTCGCTTCTTGCGGCAGATCTCACTTAAAGCCTTCACATAACCCAAAGGTTGGGACCACATCCCCGCTGCCCCCTGCATCAGAGGCTCCATGATAAAGGCCGCAAGGGAGCCGGCCTCTTGGGAAAGCTTTTCTTCGGCTTCTTGGATGGCGCTCTTAAGGGCATCCTGCTCGTTCATGCGGCGGAAGTAGCGAAAGATGTGCGGCGGGTCGAGACGCAACCCAGGAAAGAGAAGGGGACGGTGAAAGCGGTGAAAGGTCTCGGAGGTGCCCAAGCTCATGGCGCCTATGGTATCCCCATGGTAGGCCTCAACTAGGGAAGCGAACCGCGTGCGGTTTTTCTCGCCTTTAAGCTGCCAATACTGGAAGGCCATCTTAAGGGCCACCTCTACTGCCGTAGCACCGCTGTCAGAATAAAAAACCCGCTGAAGCCCCGGCGGGGCAATCTCGATCAGCTTTTGCGCAAGCTCAATGCCCGGAACATGGCTGAGACCAAGAAAGGTAGAGTGGGCAATACGGCTAAGCTGGTCTCTTAATGCCTCATTCAACTCTTCTTTTCGATGGCCGTGAACGTTGCACCAAAGAGAAGAGACACCATCCAAATATCTTCGACCCTGTATGTCGATAAGATAATGCCCTTCTCCTCTTTCAATGATACACGGCTCCTCGCCCATCCAATCCTGCATCTGGGTAAAGGGGTGCCAGAGGTAGGTGTGGTCGAGGCGTTTAAGGTTTTTGTAGTTGGAGGTCATGGAAGTGCACAATCGGCTTTTAGCTCTCGGCGGTCAGCTTTCAGCGTGGCATTCAAGGCTGAATGCTAATGGTTCTACTCCATGCTCATCTCCCCCTTAACTTCCTCGAATGCCCTTAACGCATGGTGGAGTTGCTCATGCGTGTGCGTCGCCATAAGCGTGATGCGGAGACGGGATGTGCCCAGAGGGACTGAGGGCGGACGAATTCCCTGAACAAAAACACCCTTTTGCAGGAGACGTTCCGAAAAGGCCATGCATTTTTCCGCATCACCGATGATGAGCGGTTGAATCTGGCTTTGACTCTGGCCCAGAGAAAACCCCAGTCTTTTTAGTCCCTCCTTAAGAGTCCGGCAATTATGCCACAGGGCAAGCCGTCGCTGCGGCTCTCTGTTTAAAATATCAAGGGCTGCGATGGCCATTGCCAGCACAGCGGGCGGAAGAGAAGTGGTAAAAATAAAACTCCGGCAGCGGTTGATAAGAAGCTCGCGCAGGGCTTGGCTACCTGCCACGTAAGCCCCAAAGCCCCCCAGGGCCTTGCCCAGAGTGCCCATTTGAACTGAGATACGCTTCCCTAATCCCATCATGGCCACGACCCCCGCTCCATTCGGACCAAAGACCCCTGTCGCATGGGCCTCATCGACCATGACCATAGCCTCGTATCGTTCCGCCAAATCAACAATCTCCGCAAGCGCGGGCTCGTTTCCATCCATACTGAAGAGCGTCTCCGTGACGATCAGTCTTTGACCGTTTGAAGGAGCCTCTTTAAGCCCAGACTCCAGCCGGCCCAAATCACAGTGCGGATAAACTACGGTCTTTGCCCGTGACAGGCGGCAGCCATCTATGATGCTGGCGTGGTTCAGGGCATCGCTAAATATCACATCCCCCTCACCGACTAGGGTGGAGAGGATACCAACGTTGGCCTGAAAGCCGGAATTGAAAACCAGCGCTGCTTTGGTCCCCTTAAGCTCGGCAATTTTTTCCTCTAACTCTTCGTGCAGAGTCATGTTTCCCGAAATCAGACGCGAGGCCCCGGAGCCGCAGCCATAGCGATCAATCGCCTCCTTGGCTGCTTCCCGTAGGGCCGGATGATTGGCCAGGCCAAGGTAATTATTGGAAGAAAAATTTAGGACCTCCTTCCCATCGAGAATTAGAGTCGGTCCCTGTTCTCCCTCCACCTTGCGGAGGTTTCGATACAGCCCTGCCTGCTTGAGTCTTTCCAACTCGGCTTGGATAAAGGCGCTCATCATCTTGACGGTAGATTTTTATTACACACCGCGCCTCATGGCAACCAGCCTCTCAGAAGCGCTTGCCAGGAAACATACTTGTGGATTAAAATCCCAGAAAGTTATCATGCCTAAAATCGACGTTGTCAAGAAAGACTCTGAGACGTTTGAAGTCACCGTTACGGCCTCAACGACGACGACGCACAGGGTAACGCTCAAGCTGGACTACTATCAGAAGTTGACCAGTGGAAAAGTCTCGCCGGAAACACTGATTGAGAGATCGTTTGAGTTCTTGCTCGAACGTGAAAATAACACGATGATTCTCTCCCGTTTTGACCTTCTTGTCATCGGCCACTACTTCCCCGAATACGAAAAAAACATCGTGAAGAGATTGTGAGGGGCCTACGCTGTGACCGTGAGACTCAAGGATCCGATGGGTAAAGGGATCTCAGATCACTGG
>JAPUHZ010000407.1 GCA_027297485.1 Deltaproteobacteria bacterium | reverse complement strand
CCTTTGGATGGGTGACCCCTCCGGCCAGAGAAGTGAGTAACCTTTTCCCCCCACGATAACGACATGAGCCCCAGGCCCATGTCGATGGGCCTTTTTGTAAGTGCCAACCGGAAATTCCGAGATGTGGGCGGCCATGGTGTTTTCCGAAAGCTCAAGCATAACATTTCTTCCCCCGGCACCCCGCTCTTTCCATTCATGAAGGGAAATGGCTCTTACATCCGGGACAAAATTCGTGTCCCAAATCCGCCCAGGATAGGACTTGCCTTTCCCTGAAAAATAATCGTCTTGACCCGTAAAACGATCCTTAAATTCAAACGGATTCCCGAAAACAAATTCAAGGTTATGGAACAAGTTGATGACGACAGGCGCACTGGTGACGGCCAAATAGCGCACCGGCTCACTCCCGCTGCCGTTAAAGTGCTGATGCCAGCTATTCAAAGGCGGGGAAAAAAGACTCCCGCCCTGCCACTCGAAGGTCTGCTTTTTTCCCCCGTCCAGCCAGATTGAAGTTGCCCCGCGCCCCTCCACCACATAGATCATCTCCTCAAAGAGATGCCTCTGCGGCTTGAGGGATTTTCCCGGCGGGATCTCACAGATGTAGGCGTCATTAATCTCACCTGTCCCGATAAGATTGAGATAAATCCCCAGCCCTCCCTTTCGCTCCCAGGGTTCAAGCCGAAGCTTACGTATGTCTTTGATATGAAAATCCCGGATGACTGGGAGGCCTTCAGATTCAAGCCATTTTTGATAAATTGTTTTGTCGCTAAGGTCCGCATCCTTGTTGTCGATCATCGATCCTCCTTCTATATGAACTCTGGTATCACCTTTTCAGCATGTCCAGTAAGCGAACGCCATGCCGCAGCCGGTCCCGGCCGGGGAACGATAGGTAGGGACATAATCCACGAGCCTCATCTCCATCGGCTCCGTGGCGCCCGCCAGGGCGACCCAATTGAGAATCTCCGACGTGCCCCCCCGGAGCTTCTCCCTAGGCAGCGAACACAGTCGCTCCCTGTCCTTGTTCATCATGGCATCGATGATAACCTGGTCCAGCTCCTCGTCGATCACCACATGGCTAAGTCCACCCGAAGCCATCAGGGCCACGCAGGCATCGCCGGTATACGACTCGACCGCACGCCGCAGGGCCTGTCCCAGAGCATAGCACCGCTTGGGTGTCGGCTGGTTGGGTGGATAGTACGTATTAATCATCACCGGCGCTATGGGTAGCGTACTACCCGGCCAGATTCGGCGGTAGAGAAAGCTGAAGGCATGGCCGACACCGATTCCCTCACGTAGACGGTTGCAGCGGGCTATGTCAAACTCGTCGGAAGTCAGCGAACCAATCAAGTGCTCGGCCAACTCCCAGGCCGCCCGGTACTCTTTGCCAGTCTCCGCCCAGGCCTCCACTTCTGCCTGCTTCCAGGATGCCGTGTTACGGCCTGAATGTCTGACCACCTGTAGCGATTTGCCGTGATAAAGCGCAAACATCGGCATGTTATCATCCAGGAACTGTTCGTGCTGGTCATCGCCCAACATCACAACCATATCAGGGTTGGCCTTCCGGAGCATATCGCCGAGCACGCCGATTGCCTTTTGGCAGGCATCATAGCGCTGGTGCCACTTCTCCTGCGTGATCTCTTGTCCGATATTCGGCTTAGCGCGCTTAAGGAGGGCCGAATAATCTAACCTTCGGTCCGTTTCATCCTTTTCTCGCAGCAGGTTCCACTTGGTCCAGGGAATGCTCAGTTGCGGGCTGTGGGATGTTCCTATCCCCAAGACGATTCTAGCCATGTCGCTGTTTCGCCAATCGCAGCTTTATAGCCTCAACACCTTATTTAGATTAAGCGCTGGCTTGTTGCCGTCTCTGCATCCGCCGGCGAATCTCTTGCAGTGATTCCGTCAGTTTCGTATCGATCATCGAATGCTGAGCCGGATCCCTAATGACTCCCTTTGGGTCAAGCCCTTTCTGTACCTTCTCGATCTCCCTTTTCATCATCTCTCTCAGCATGACGACGCCACGATCTGAAGAGGTCAGACGTTCTTGTGTCCGATCTGCTATGGGACCCTGGGTCTCCCAGGCCATATGGTCCTGCGCCTGAGTCTCATCCATCCTAAACCGTGCGAAAGGATGCAGGGCATCGGGAGGGTTCTTGTACGGTCGAGCGTATTCTACACGGGGATTCTCTTCTTCCTCGACTGTGCCTCCGCCTTCGATGGGGTCGAAGCGGACGAAGAAAACCTTGGTGTGGGTGTCGTCCATAGGCACCCGGATTTGCGTTGCGTTTGCTTGCCTGAGAACATTTGGAAAAATCAGCGGGTGTTCATCGACCAGGCCGTCTCTGTATGTTCGCCTTTTTATGATGCCGTAAGGAACCTCGAAGAACTCAAACTTTTCGATATCATCGCTAAATCCCCTTGTGGTACTGGGCGGCGTCCTACTCTTCAAGGCTGTGTCCTGATGCAGGATTTGCAGGTGTGCGGGATCCACAGAGTTCTCCATCGCCTGAAACCAATTGCAGTCGAGCTGAGGCTGAACAATAATCCGTCTTCTACCGTCTTTACGCACCCATAGATCGTATTGTGGTATGAACGGTGCCGGCTGAGGTCCCATGTAGGTCCAGGTGAGACCGATAAATTTTTGCACAGGGTAAGCCTTGTGCTTGACCGTCAATCTGAATTTGCTATCCGGAGGTTCGGCAGGGATCTCCAGACAATTGCCGTTTATGTCGTAGAGCCAACCATGATAGGCACAGGCTAATCCTCTTTCTTCAACCCTGCCATAGGAGAGAGAGGCGCCGCGGTGGGAACAGCGGTCAGCAAGTAGACCTACTCTCCCCTGCTTATCACGGAATAGGACCAAGTCTTCGGCGAGCATTCTGACAAACTTAGTGGGGTTTTCAACGGTCAATTCTTGAGCTACTGACACAGGAAGCCAATAGCGACGCAGGAGTTCGCCGGCCGGTGTCCCTGGCCCTACTCGGGTTAGTACCTCGTTTTCTTCGTTGCTCAGCATGGTATTTCCCCCCTAATTAACAATGTCCTGCCTCATACTATATCCATGCCGATACCATTTTTTCAAGGAGTTTTAATAAAAAGAGTTAGGAAAATCAATGGGTTATAGTTTAGATATGGAATGTTTGAACGTTGAACATATGGGCTTTCTTTAAGTTGAGTTTCACCCCGTCTTCACAGCCGTTTTCTGAGTACAAAAAGGATGAAAAGCTCCCATTTGACACACGGCCCCTGCCTTGGCCATGGCCGTTTCAAACTCCTGGTGAATCATCGGATCTTCATCCTCGAACTCAATCTGGCCTCCGCCTTCCTTGAGGCTCTTATAGGTCGATCCCTCTCCGTCGGTCATCCTCATGAAGCGAAAACGCCAGCTCCCCCAGCGAAGCGCAAGGTAACGCGCCGGCTCGGGCCCGGAGTTAAAGTGCTGGTGAAACCACTGATTCGGAGGAACTACCACGCTCCCGCTCTTCCAATCCACTCGCCTCCGCTCACTTCCCTCAGGCCAGAGCGTGGAATAGCCCTGGCCGCTTAAAATGATCACGTGGGCCCCTGGGCCGTGGCGATGCCCCTTCTTGTAGGTGCCGACGGGAAATTCCGAAATGTGGGTTCCCATGGTCTGGCCTGCCAGGTCAAATTTCATGTTGGTACTCCCTTTGCCCCGCTCGCTGTAATCCTTCAAGCTTATCGTGTGGGTGTCGGCAACAAAATTCGTCGACATGAAAAAGCGGCCATAGAGTGTCCCATTTCCACTGAAGTAGTCTTCCTTATTGGGGTCAAAGCGATCCGTGAACAAAAAATCGTCGCCAAAAATAAAATCGAGATTGTGAAAGAGGTTCATCATAAAAGAGCTATTGGTCACGGCAAAATACCTGGCCGATTCGCTCCCGCTGCCGTTAAAGTGTTGATACCGGGCATTGAGCGGGATGGCAAAGAGGCTTCCCGGACCCCACTCAAAGGTGTGTTTCTTTTCATCCTTCTGCCACACGGTGGTTGCCCCGTGTCCCATAGCGATATAGACCATCTCCTCGTAGAGGTGTTTCTGGGGTTTCAATTTCCCTCCTGGGGGAATTTCACAAACGTAGGCGTCGTTGATCCCGCCCGTGCCATCGAGGACAATAAAGGCCCCTAGTCCGCCTTTGAACTCCCATGGAGCAAGCTCCACTGTCTTTATATCCTCAACAAAAAAACCTCGAATCACCGGGATTTTCTGCTCTTCTTGCCATTTGCGATAGGTATCTATCCGCGGCAATTTACTCTCATCTAGCTTCTCAATCTTCTCCGCCATCAACCTTTTTTCTCCTCTCAGAATTCGTGATTTAGGTCCCTTTAAGTCTCTACTAATGAGCGGTCTTTTTATTCGCCAATGGGTTCACCGACTAGCTCACAATAATAGCGCCACGAAGACTCGCCACGAAACGAACTCCTTCTCTTGCTGAGTCCCGTGATTGCCTCTATATCCTCGTCCGGGATAGGCTCCGGGTTTCCCAAAAGAGCAGCCCGGTAATTCATCTCCGCCAGTTCATTTAGTTGGATGGCCGTGAGACTCGCTTCCTGAACGCTCCCTCCCACAGTTGTAATCCCATGGCCGCGCATGAGACAGGCACGCTTTTCTCCCATAACCTCCGCAAATTCCTTGCCCAGCTCGTCGTTGGACACAGTGATGCTCCTTGGATATGTGGGAATCCCCTCCACGAGGAGACGTAGACTGCTTGGGTCATAGGCCCCATAAATAGGGAGGAGCGGTCTCTTACAGATAGTGAAGAGAACGACCGTAGACGGGTGAATGTGAATGACGCTCCGAACCTCAGGCCTCATCCGATAAATCCAGGTATGGATGAAAACCTCATGCGGCGGATCTAAGCCTTCGGCTCCTTCCAGCTTCTTCCCGTGAAGATCAACAGCGATCACATCACAAGCCTTGGTGAACCTGACGCCGGACTCTCCAGGGCCCCGCGCCCTTATGAGAAATTTGTCGGTTCCCTCGATTCGTGCACTGATGTGCCCGCTGGAGCTTTTCGTAAGCTCAAGCTTGCCGAGAATGCGGCACGCCTTGGCAACCAACTCTCGGCTTTGCGCGACCTCGGTCATCTCTTTATCCCCAATCTAAGAGGCGTTCACTCTCACAGACTCTTTTGACCTGGAAGAGTGGTGTAATCCTATCCGCTCATTAATCACATCAAACGCGATGATTCTGTTTTTCTCCGCATCCCGGATCACGCCCATGGGATCGCCGCCCCTTTGAACAATCTCGATCTGTTCTTTCAAAAGCTTTCTGAAGATAATGATGCCCTCATCCGAGGCCCCCAGGTGTTCCTGGGTCCGATCCGCAATAGCCCCTTGGGTTTCCCAGGCCATCGAATCTTGAGCAAGAACATTGTTCATATCGTACTGACCGTCCGGGCTTTTCAAAGGGACATATTCGTAAGGGGGATCCTGATCCGGCGGAAATCTTTCCATAGTGGACGGCTCAGAATAGACGACATAGACTTGAGTGTGGGAATCATCGATGGGAACACGAATTTGAAGATCGTGCCAAATTCGACCTTCTTTTCTTTCCTTCAACACATGCCTTAAGATCGTGGGAAAAACAAGCGGGTGCTGATCGACCGTCGGTGGGTCTTGGGGTGATTTGCCAGGTGTGATGCGTCTCTTCGTAATTCCGTATTCAAACCGGATAAATTCATGCTTTTCCTCATACTGAGCCCTGTGGCCGACCAGGTGACCTGATCTTCCATGCAACCAGTACAAATGAGACGGATCGACAGAGTTCTCCATCGGCTGGAGCCAGTTGCAGTCGATCACGGACTGAACCTCAATCCAACGTTTGGCACCCTCTTGCGCTAGCACATCCCATCGAGGTAAAAGCGGTACTGGTTCCGGCCCCATATAAGCGAAAAGTAGCCCCGCAAGCTTTTCTACAGGATACGCCTTGTGCCGTATCCTGTCCTTGTAACTGCTGTCCGGCGGCTCAGCGGGCTGCTCCAGACATCTCCCCTTGCGATCAAACTTCCACCCGTGATAGGGACACCGGATGCCGTCCGCCTCCACCCGGCCATAGACAAGAGAAGCACGTCGATGTGGGCAGTGTTCCCCTACCAGTCCGTACCTCCCCTGCCGATCCCGGAAGACAGCCAACTCCTCACCAAAGATTTTAACCGCTTTGATAGGTCTTCCTTCCGTAAGCTCCCCCGCAACAGCCACAGGATGCCAGTACCGCCGCAGAAGCTCCCCGGCAGGTGTGCCCGCTCCCACATGGGTCAGCATCTCGTTTTCTTCCCTAGTCAGCATGGCAGTTTACGTTCCCTGTTCTTCATGATCCCTTTGGTCGGTAATAGTCTCGATCTCCTCCGCTGGGATTGGCTCAGCGCTACCCGGAAGAGCGGCCTGGTAATTTATCAGCGCTTCCCCCCCATAGCCTCTGTAAATTCGCCGCCAAGCTTTTCGTTGGAAACAGTGACGCTTCTTTGATTCGATAGGTAGGAATCCACTGCATGAAGGGACGTAGGCTGCTCGGGTCATAGGCCCCACAGCCATCCCTTCGTTATCAACTTAAGATGCATTTGCGTGCATGGACTCTTTCAACTTGGAGGAACGGTGTAATCCTATCCTTTCGTTAATGACGTCAAGTTCAATGATTTTGTTCTTCTCTGGATCGCGGATCAATCCAATAGGATCTCCCCCTTTTTTGACAATTTCGATCTGTTCTTTCAAAAGCCTCCGGAACATAATGACGCCTTCGTCCGAAACCCCTAGGTGTTCCTGGGTCCGATCCGTTAGTGCCCCCTGGGTCTCCCAGGCCATGGAGTCCTGGGCGGAGACCAAATTGACACTGTACTGACCCTCACCGGTCTTCAGAAGACAGTGTTCAAAGGGCGGATCCTGATTGATTGGCGATCTTTCGATGGCAGAAGGCACAAAGTTAACTCGGTAAATCTGCGTATGGGTATCATCCACTGGGACCCGAATTTGCATATTGTGTCGGAACCCTCCGTTCTTCTTGAATCTTGCCACGTGCCTCAAGATCGTAGGGAACACCAGCGGATGCTCATCGACCATGGATGGATCCTCGGGCGCCTTCCCTGGCGTGATGCGTCTCTTCATAATTCCGTATTCAAACCGGACAAATTCATGCTTCTCCTCGTACTGAGCCCTGTGGCCGACTAGGTGACCTGTCTCCCCATGCAGCCAGTATAAGTGCGCAGGATCCACAGAGTTTTCCATCGGCTGAAGCCAGTTGCAGTCGATCACAGAATCAATGATGATCCAGCGTTTGCCGTCCTCTCTCACCAGCAGGTCCCAACGAGGCAAAAGCGGCGCAGGCTTAGGCCCAAGATAGGCAAAGAGAAGCCCCCCTAGCTTCTCCACAGGATAGGCCTTATGCCGTATCCTATCCTTAAATGTACTGTCCGGCGGCTCAGCCGGCTGCTCCAGGCATCTCCCCTCACGATCATACTTCCACCCATGATACGGACACCGGATGCCCTCCGCGTCAACCCGGCCATAGGCAAGAGAGGCGCTTCTATGGGGACATCGCTCCCCTACCAATCCGTATCGTCCCTGGCTGTCTCGGAAGACTACGAGCTTCTCATCGAGGATCTTGACGGCTCTGATAGCTTTTTCCTCTGTAAGCTCGCCCGCCATACCTACTGGATGCCAGTACCGGCGTAGGAGTTCCCCTGCCGGTGTGCCCGGTCCCACACGTGTCAGCAACTCGTTTTCTTCCTTCGTCAGCATGGTTGATTCATCCTTCCAGCCTAGGGCCAAAATATTACTGGAGATATCGCTTTATCTCCATCCGTAAATCGCCAAGGTTGTTTTGCCTGCCGTAAGCTCTCTCTTGACCTCCGCCTCTTTTTTGTCTCTCTTTTGAGCCTCTCTGAGAACCTGAGCTATCTCCTCGCGAGGCACCACTACAACACCATCTCCATCCCCAACAATGAGATCGCCGGGATTGACGATAATCTCACCGAAAGTAAGCGGATGATTTATACCTCCCACGCCCTCTTTCTTGGTTCCGCGGATGGAGAGACCACGAGCGAAGACCGGAAAAGCCATTCTCTCAATCAGTGTGCCGTCGCGAACGCATCCGTCGATCACTAAACCAGCAATCCCACGCTGCTGCGCGGCATGGGTCATAATTTCACCCCAGTATCCTGCCTCATAAACTCCTCCAACCTCCACGACCAGAATATCACCCGATTGGGCGGCAACGATAGCCTTATGAATAATGAGATTGTCCATAGGAGGTGAGCTGACGGTGACGGCAGGACCGCATACTCTCATCTCGGGAATTATGGGCTTGATTCCATAAGAAAGAGAGCCCCTTTTTCCCATCGCCTCATGCAACGTCGCAGAGGAGAAACAGGCAGCGCGTTCAATAAGGGCAGGTTCCGGGCGAGCAATATCTTTTCCGATCTCAATCACTGTGGACTCTTCACGCCATAATATCAGCGGCGCTGAAGTTCATGGTACTTGTGCCTCTTTCTAACCTCATCAAGACGGGCCCCTTCCAATGCCTCGGATAGAATTTTTTCCTCCGCCTCCGAGATGGACTGCGCAAGTGAAAGAATCTCCGCCTCCCTTTCTTTGGGCACCACGACAACCCCGTCGTCACTCCCTACCAGTATGTCACCCGGGCGAACCTGCACATCACCCAAAGATACCGCAACATTCATCCCTTCTACTTGAACGCGGTCCTTGCCTGTGCGCATGAATCTGCCCCGGCTAAAAATTGGATAGCGCAGATCAAAGCTGCGGGCAATATCGCGGCAGACGCCGTGAATGACGGTTCCGGCTATTCCCCGCTTATGGGCGATCGAAGTCAGGATATCACCCCAGACTGTGCAGTCTAGCCGTCCGCCATTGTCCAGCACAACCACTTCCCCCGGAGGCACATCGTCGATGTAATCGCCAACCGTGCCTTTCACGACTCCCACGGGAATGTACTTAAGGGTGAAGGCCCTTCCCACCATACGGCAACCTGTTGCGAGTGGCGTGATGCCCAAGCAGGCGCCGTGCCATCCCAGGCGATCCATGGCGTCCGAGACCGCCGCCGCAGAAAGCTTTTTAAAGGCCTCAATGCGACTATCCATCCTTCTATTTTTCCTTCTCCTTCTTCTTAAGGAGCATCGACTCGTAGCCGAGACTTTCCATGACATCGACAACAGATCGGCCGCTGCGAATAGCCTCCGCCATCTTTGATTCGTGCCCGGCGATCGTCTCCGCTTCTGCGATAATCTCTTTCTCTCTCGCTTGGGGAATGAAAACAACACCGCTCCCGTCAGCGATCACGAGATCACCTGGGCGCACCTGAACC
The DNA here is from genome assembly GCA_027297485.1 of Deltaproteobacteria bacterium. The sequence goes on along the minus strand of JAPUHZ010000407.1, from coordinate 4,097 downwards.
CCGCCAAATTGAATCTCCTCATTGACCGCATCCTGCATGATACGGCCCCGAGCTGTGAGCGGGACAACCGCACGCGCATAGACCGGAAACCCGACCTCACGGCTCTCGTCCACATCCCGACAAGCGCCGTCCACAAGCACACCGCTAAGACCTTTGGTCTTAGAGGCTAAAGAGAGAAGCCCTCCCCATGCCGAGACATCCGGCCGACCTCCGCTGTCTACGACGATCACATCTCCAGGTTGAGCGGCCTCAATGGCCGGAGTACAGAGATGCCTTTTGGCTCTTTCCAGTCCTGCCGGTTTTACTTTGACGGTGACGGCGCGCCCGACAATGCGGGGACAAGACCACACCGGGCGAATTCCAAACGTGGCGCCTCTGTAACCCAAGCGATCCAGGGCGTCCGAGACAGCACACGTATCAAGTTTGGCAAGGCGCTCGACGAATTCATCACGAGCCATTGTAGTCGCTGCCCTTAAATCTTCAGTTTGAAGAGTTTTATCACGTTTTCAGAGAAGATCCTGTTGCGATCTCCCTCCGATAGCCACGGGATGCCCTTGATATAGTCCTCGACGTTATCGTAGGAGCGTCCGTCCGGTCGCCTCGCCATACCCATACCGGGCGTCTCGGTACCGAACAAGCAACGATCCGCGCCCACAACCTTGATTAAGCATTCGATACCCTCTTGCGAGTATAGGCAGGTATCGAAGTACATCTTCTTTAGGTTATCTAGGAATGTGCCCTGCACGGGGGTACGGGGCCGCCCCCTTTTTAAATCCGGTTCGGTAGAGGCCTGGAAACGCCCCAACTGATAGGGAACCGCGCCACCACCATGAGAGACAAGGATCCTGAGATCGGGAAACTTCTCGAAGATCCTACCTAGAATAAAAGTGAGGAGAAACTCCGTCTCGCCAAATATAAATCCGCAGTGTAATGCCAGACTATATTTTCTGTGCCTCGGTAAGGCCGACGATCCCGGATGGATAAAAAGAGGGACATCCAACTTACAAGCTGTTTCGTAAATCGGATACCAATACTCCTCATCCTGTGTCGGCCCCGTACCCCTGCGGGAGATATCGGGATTTATCATCACCCCTATCATGCCAAGCTGTTTGACAGCTCGCTCCATCTCCTTAACCGACGAAGGTATATCCTGGAGGGGCAGCGACGCTACCCCCCTGAATCTGGAAGGGTGGGCTTCTACGGCTTTGGCGATAGACTCGTTGAATGCCTTTGCCTGGCCGAGCCCAATACTGGCATCTAGATCATGGGCTTGAGTAAAGGGTGGCTGGGAGAAAATCTGCATGTCATAGCCGCGCTCATCCATGAGCTTGAGGTGGGCCTCCTCATCGCCTTTCGCAGGCTGGATGCTCATAATACTATGGCCGTACAGCTTTCCGAAGACGCTGCTACCGATGGCCCCTGCGTGATAGTGTGTGTGGCAATCAATAATCATCGACTCCTCCCTTTCCTCTTTTATCTAAACTCTCGCTTCCTCCGCAAGGTCTCCGTCCGCCCTCTGAAAACCATGAGCTCCGCTCCGCGTCTCTTTAAACTCTGTCTGCGCCCTCTTCGCGATAGAAACCCAACGCGTCCATGACAGGCTTGTCGTTCATGACAAAAAGGATAGCCTCGTCACGTGACTTACTGCCGTGATGGTGCCAGCGCCAAAGGGGAACGGTAAACGAGTCGCCTGTTTCCCAATCGTAACGGGTATCATCGATGACCGTGAACCCTTTCCCTCTAAAAACATGATAGATCGCGGTGCTGGTGTGACGATGAGACTTGGTCTGTTCTCCCGGCCGCAGCATCTGAATCTCACAAGAGAGAGTGGGCAAAGTGGAACCTCCGTTGACGGGATGGACATAGCGCAAGAGGATGCCTTCATACGGGTCTCCGGGCCTCTCGCCGAGAATCGTTAATGCCCGTTCTGTATCCTCCCACTTGTAACGGTAGGGAGGGGGCTGAAGCGGGTTGGATGAAACCCAGTTCGGCCGTGCCGGACCCAGCTCATACGTTGAGAGATCGACAGGGCGTGAATGAGGCTGTTGTTTTTGCTCAAAGAGCTCACCAAAACCAATCTCCAGATACTTCATAAGCGGACCATCTGCCCCGTCCAGCCAGATAATTGGCTGGTCAGAGCCGTTGTAGTGGTCATGCCAGGTAAGGCTTGGTGTTGTGATGAGATCACCTGGCTCCATTGGAAAAGGCTCGCCATTCACCGTCGTCTGCGCTCCGCCGCCCCGGATGATAAAACGGATCGCACCCATGGTGTGATGATGAGCCTTTGCAATCTCTCCGGGCTTGACGAGCTGGACACCGAGGAGAAGGGTGTGCGTCGTGCCCAGTTTTAATGATGGGGTGCGGAAGCCAATGAATCTTCTAAGGGATTCGTCCAGACCCAGGGTTTCTCCGGCTCTGTTCAGGGCACTTGAGACATCGCTCCACTTCCACAGGCAGCTCTCAAAGGAGGATCTCGGCTCATAGTTGTCGCCCCGACCCCGAACAATGCTCCAATAACCGACCAGATTCTTCTCTTCCAGTTCACGGTTAAGTTCATCTAACTTGGTCATAAAATTCTCCCACCTATGTTCGACCACCCCATGATCCTCCAGCATGGCTGACCGATACAATTCTCTTACTATCGTTCCTAGCAGGCTTGCAAGCCAGTAGGAGAGATATTTTTTAGGGGAAAACCTCTTAAATTTGACTTAACAAGTTATTACCGTTATTAATTAGAAAATCACTCCCAGCCAACGAGCCGTTAGCTCAGTCGGTAGAGCATCTGCCTTTTAAGCAGAGGGTCACTGGTTCGAGTCCAGTACGGCTCATCAAAATTTCCCTTTACTTTCAAGGCTTTCTCTATCCCCCTCAACTCACGGCTCCCAGATTATGTATACTATTGTGCTGGTTCTGTGCTAGTTCTCACTTCTTGCCACCTATGGCAGCCACCTTAGACCTATTTGCCTGACTCTTTAAGTGGCTCTGCATTCTTTCCTGTGCTTCCCTTAGTTCACTTTCATCTACGATCCGGTAGCGGCGATACATCGAGTTAGTCTTATGCCCGGTGATCTTCATTGCAACCACCTCCGGAACTCCCGCTCGGGAGAGATTCCTTGCCGCGCATCTCCTAAGATCGTGGATGATTAGGCCTAAGAGTCCCGCCTGTTTGCAGGCTGTGGCCCATGCCTTACGGATATCTCCTATCCCACGGCCCTTGTGGTGGAATACCAGCTTGATATCCAAACGGCGCTGTCTAAGCCTCTCCTCGACGATCTCCCATAGGCAACCTTCGAGAGGCAGCACCCAGGGCTCCGCGTTCTTTGAGTCCTCCATCTTTAGCCTTGCCGTGCGGCCCTCAAGGTCAACCTGTGCCCATTCCAGGTTCTTAGCTGCCCCCTTCCTCCATCCGCTGTAATAGAGAAACTCAACGAACGGTTTCAGATATTCCGGCAAGTAATCCAGGAGCTTGAGAAAATCGCAGTGCTCAACAAACCCCTGCCTAACCTTCTCGCCCTTCAGCATCTTGAAAACGGGCTTGCGGGACAGCTTCCCCGACTCCATGGCAAGCGAGAACATCCTCCGTAGGGTTCCGACCTCCCTGTTTACCGTGGCGACCGACGCCTCCTGCTCTCGTCTCAAGACTTGATAGCTCTTGATGCGGTCACCCATATCAACCGCACGGTCAAACCCGAAATACCCCCGGAGATGAGCAATATTGTTTAGGGCAGCCGTGTTGAGAGACTTTCGGGCATTCAGTTTGTAATCCGTAATCAGACCGCTTGCCAAGTCTTCAAAGTCCACCTTCTCTTCATCCGGGACGAACCGGCCCGTCCCGACCTCGCCCAACCGCCGCTTTAGAAGTTTGTTGGCTTCTGCCTGACTCTCGGAGTTGGTCGATTCCCGGTACTGACGGCCTCGATGGTAGAATCGAATCCACCATATCCTCCCGCGTTGAAAGCTTCCCCCCATGCCTCTGTGCCTATGCATTGCGGCCACCCCCTTTCCGCCTGCGCCCGTAACGCTGGCTTAGGTATTTATCCACGGCCCGGCGAATGATTTCGGCCATGGACAACCGTTCGTCAAGGGCGAGATATTTC
>JAPUHZ010000406.1 GCA_027297485.1 Deltaproteobacteria bacterium | reverse complement strand
CATCATTCGTATTGTCCAGGTAGTAAGTTTCAATCCCCCTCGCCCGGGGGTTTCGGCTTGCGTTCGTATGAAGGGAGATAAAAAGATCGGCCCTTTCCGCATTGGCAATCGCCGCTCTGTCTTCTAGCGGGATAAAGGAGTCGTCTCGGCGTGTGAGAACTACTTTGACTCTCATCTTTTTTCTTAGCTTTTTGGCCAACTTCTTGGCAATGCTCAGGACAATGTCCTTTTCTGCAATGCCCCTCACTCCAATTGCGCCCGGGTCTTTTCCCCCATGACCCGGATCCAGAACGATTTTGTAAAGACCCTTCCTTCGGGGCTTCTTGCCTCTACGTGACGCAGCTAACGCTTTTCTCTTTTTCAGTGCGGCCAACTGTTTCCCGTCCCTCTTCCCCTGGATATCGATGACCAGACGATACGGATCGGGAAGCAAAAAGGCCTTATGACCGCTCAGGCTCCTCATATCCAAAACAACCCGCACCACATCCGGGCTAAACCGGCCCACGCGTACTTGGCGCAGCAACCCATCTTGGACCACAATAGGCTGGGTGGTGTCTAAAGCCAGATGAACTCCCGATAGGTCCACATAAATCCTTGGGGGAAGACCTCTTGACGAATCCCTTTTCAGAATATGGGTCTCATAGCGAATCTTTCTCGATAGATCCATAACTATCCTGGTGTAACTTTTGGAAGAGAGGTGGCGGATCTTTGTAAGACGAGGCCTGCTTGGATTAATCAATTCCCTTTTGAACTTTTTCCTCCCCTGCGGCCAACCCATCCCCGGTAAAAGGGAGACGCAAAGGATCAGGGTCAAAACACTCAAAAAAACTCTTTGGGCAATGGAACGATTCATCTAAACTACCCGCTTTCCTTCTTTGCCTTCTCCGCCAAAGTATCGAGAAGATTCAGAGCCTCAACCGGAGTGAGGAGCGACACGTCGATTTTCTTTAGCTCCTCGCGGAGCTTATAATCCATAGCGCCAAAGAGCATCATCTGTCCTGGAGTCTCCCCTGGGGATCCCCGAGCGAGTTTCGGCCGACCTCCCTCGTCCAGCTCTCCTCCCTCGAGATTCTTAAGAATCTCCTTGGCCCTCTGCACAGTAGAAACCGGAAGCCCTGCCAGACGGGCCACGTGGATACCATAACTGCGGCTCGATGCCCCTTCTACAAGGGTGCGCAAGAAGATGACCTCACCTTTCCACTCCTTAACGGTAAAGCTAAAGTTCTTCACATGCTCCTTGGTCAAGGCCAAATCGGTAAGCTCGTGGTAATGGGTCGCAAACAGGGTCCGGGGATGATGCGGCGTATCGTGTAAATACTCGGCCAAGGACCAGGCAATAGAGATGCCGTCAAAGGTGCTGGTCCCACGACCTACCTCGTCCAAAAGGATTAAGCTTCTGGAAGAGACATGCCGCAAGATGTGGGCGGTCTCCTTCATTTCCACCATAAAAGTCGACTCCCCGCGGGCTAGATAGTCCGCAGCACCGATGCGGGTAAAAATGCGGTCCACCAATCCTATCCTAGCTTCACTAGCAGGAACAAAACTCCCCATCTGCGCCAAGATGACGATCAAGGCCACCTGGCGCATATAAGTAGATTTCCCCGCCATATTCGGCCCGGTCAGCATCAGGATTTGCTGGGATTCGGGATCCAAATGGCAATCATTGGGGACAAAGGCCCCACGCCCCAGCGCAGCCTCCACCACCGGGTGACGCCCCTCCCGGATAGAGAGAGCGAGACCGGCATCAACCTTAGGACGAATAAAGTGACGGGACCCAGCCGCCTCGGCAAGAGAGAGCAGAACATCGAGAGTTGCCAGGGCTAGGCTCGTCTGCTTCATCTTGCCGTAAAAGGAGGCAACCTTCTCCCGCACCTCGGCAAAAAGGGTAAGCTCCAGCTTAAGGATCTCCTCCTCGGAACTCAAAACTTTGGCCTCGCACTCCTTTAGCTCGGGCGTGATGTACCGCTCTCCGTTGACCAGGGTTTGCTTGCGGATGTAATCCGGCGGGACCGACTTGAGATTAGCCTTAGTAACCTCAATGTAATAGCCAAACACCTTATTGTATCTTACCTTGAGAGAGTGAATTCCGGTCCGCCTTCGTTCACCGCTCTCGAACCGCGCAATCCATTCCTTGGCATTCCTTTGTACCATTCGTATTTCGTCCAGTTCCGTATGGAATCCCGGGCGAATGAATTTTCCCTCTTTCAGCGTCGGAGGCGGGTCATTCACAATGGCCTGCTCCACAAGCCCCACAACCTCAGGGAGATCCCAAAGCCCGTCTCTGAGAGAAGCAAAGATCTCTGCGTGCCAATCCCGGAGGTTCTCTTTGATAGGGATCAGGGCGCGCAGGCTATCTCTAACAGCCACAAGATCTCTGGCATGGGCGCTGCCGGCGACAATTCTTCCACCTAACCGCTCTAGGTCTTGCACCCCCCTGAGGCCTGCCCTGAGGTCTTGACGTCCTTTATAGTTCTCCACCAACTCCTCGATTCCTTCGTGCCGCTGACGGATGACCCTCTCATCTAAGAGCGGATAGAGAAGCCACTGACGCAGCCGTCTAGCCCCCATGGGTGTCAGGGTATAATCCAAAATCCCCAACAAGGAACCTCTCCTATCCCCCTGGAAATCTCGAAGGAGCTCAAGGTTACGCCTTGTCGTCTCGTCCAGCATCAGGTACTGAGACGCCGAGTAGGGCTGGAGATCTCTTAAAACCTTCAGGACCTCAGGCAAATTCTCCTCTAAAAAGGATACGATAGCAGCCGCCGCCTGGATTCCCTGCTCCCACTCCTCGTCTTCCTGCCCCGACCAGAGATTCAGCGACTTGAGACGTTCTGCGGCGGACTGAGCAAAGTAGGGTGCGGCTACAGGACTCAAATGGATGTTAGGAAAATCAGTTTGGATCTTTTCTAAGAGGGGTGTATCTCCTTCCCCAAGGATGATCTCGCGCGGACGGATCCGTCCGATCTCATCCACAAGGGAGGAATAATCCGCAAGCTGTGTAAAGCGGAACTCGCCTGTGGTCACATCGGTGACCGCCATGCCGTAAACCTTTCTCCCCCTGGATACGGCGCCAAGGAAATTGTTGTCACGCGCATCCAGGGCCTCTCCCTCGGTGACCGTCCCCGGACTAATAACGCGGACCACCTCTCTTTCCACCACCCCCTTGGCAGTTTTGGGGTCCTCCACCTGTTCACAAATCGCCACCTTATACCCCGCATCGAGGAGTCTCCCGATATAAGGGGTCGCCGCGTGATAAGGAATGCCGCACAGGGGAATAGCCGACGCCTCGTTCCGATTTCGTGAGGTAAGGGCAATGTCCAGGACCTTCGAGGCCTTCTCCGCATCTTCAAAGAACATTTCGTAAAAATCCCCAAGGCGGAAAAACAGAATGGCGTCCCGGTGCCTCTCCTTGATTCGGAGGTACTGCCGGATCATTGGAGTGAGTTTGGTCTCTTCCATAAAGACTATGCGGATGCTGTCCTTTTTCCCTCGACTCTACGCTCACCCCTGGCAACTCGTTTACTCGGACGCCCTGTAATGCGACGCACCTCTCCGCTCAACTCACGGATGAGATTGCCAATCCCAAGGGAAAAAACAAATTGGCGATCCATCACGTCGAGGATCTTGTTCCTGTCACTGGTGAGAACGAAAAGCTTATCACCATCCGTGAGATATCTGAGTGAGCTGAGCGGCTGCGCCGTCTCGGGGAAATAGCGTTTGAGATAGTTGAGACACCTGTGGATTTTCTGTAGGCTAAGGCCGTAGTCTGTGAGATCTTTGACCACCTTAAGCTGAACCAAGTCAGAAAAGGAATAAAGCCGTTTCGATCCCCTTCCCGTGGCGCGAACTGAAGGGCGGATAAAACCCTGCTCGTCCCAGTACTGGATCTGGCGTAAGGAAACCCCCACAATGCGCGACGCTGTCCTGCTGTTAAAATAGCCCATCTCCCCTCCCAAAGATGAATGAAAACAACAATGTTTTCATCAAAGGATAAAGAGCCGCAGGGAAGTTGTCAAGCGTTCTAGATACGGGCTCTACTGCGAAAAGTGTGATGTTCGCTAGGAGAGGAGGGAACCTACTCCTCAGCGGGAGCCAATGGGCCTCTGCCTCTCTGCCCTGAAATGCTCAACCCAATCAGCCCTTTCTCTCTGAAACCTTTAGTGTCGGATGTCTCCCTGGCACCGAAGCAGGCCCCCTCCGCTCAGGGTGTGGGGTTCCGAGGGGAACGAGACCGAAGGCCGGGGGCACAGGAACGTAAAGGCTCGTTTCCCGAAGAAATGACCACACTTTTTGCCGAGGAGCCCTAGATATGTTGACAACCAAAAAAGGAATGGTAGCCTCAATGGAGATCATGCAAAGGGGAAATGTCGGATGAGTACGCTCCGCACTACGATTCTGCTGGCAGCACTGACAGCCCTCCTGGTCTGGGGAAGGGACTTGATAGGCGGCAGACAGGGGGCCGTTATAGCCTTGGTCTTTGCCGGCGCAATGAACTTCTTTAGCTATTGGTACAGCGATCGGATAGTCCTGGCTATGGTCCGGGGAAAGGAGGTTGGGCCGGAGTAGGACGCGGAACTTTGCCGCTTGGTGCAGGATCTGGCTCAGCGTGCCGCTCTCCCGATGCCGCGGGTTTCGTTATTCCCCAACAGACCCCTAATGCCTTTGCCACGGGCCGCAACCCAGCACGCAGCCATTGCAATGACTCACGGAATGCGCCGCATTTTAACGTCGGAGGACATAGCCGTGAGAGCGGCTTTCTAAACCCTCTTTCTTTTCCGTGAGACGTAATCGACCAGCAGGTATTCACCGAGGCGGTCCGGGTGGGTATAGAAGGCGCGGCCTCGGTTGATGCGTGTCATCTCGCCGACAAAACTCTTGAGGACAGGGCTGTCATCAAGCATAAAGGTATTGATGGTGATCCCTCTGCGCGTCACGCGCTCCGCTTCTCTCAGAGTTTCCTCCGCCGCCCTCTGGCTAATGCCTCCAAAGCTCAAAGGCCACTCGCAATAGAGTCTTCCCTGACGACAATAGGCGGTCGGCTGACCGTCTGTAATAATAATCATCTGCGGGTTCTGGCTCGGCCTTTTTTCCAAAAGCTCGGAGGCGAGATGGAGCCCATCCTGGAGGTTGGTAAAGGGATCGCCCATATTCCATGTCGCCTCCGGTAGATCCTTCGGCTTAAGCTCGACAGCCCGAGTGAAAAAGCCGACGATGCCGAAATAGTCGCGGGGGTGAAGGGATCGTACTAGGCTTTCCATCGCCAGCGCTACCTTCTTGGCCGCGGCAAAACGCCCCTCCCAACTCATGGACCAGCTCATATCCAGAAGAAGCACCGTGGCGGCTCGAGTCGTATGCTCGGACTCATAGACCGCAAAGTCCCTGGGGCGGAGTCGCAGAGGCAATCCACCCTCGTGCAGCAGGGCATTTTTCAATGTCTGGATCATGTTGAGATGGAGTGAGTCGCCTTGTACATAAGGCCTGCTCTCTTCGGTCAGGAGTTCCTGAGAGCCGCGGTGACGGATCAGATGCCGCCCTAGCCCATCGCGCTTTAACTGCCGGTAGATATCCCGCAGGGCCAGTTGGCCGACCTTCCGTACCCCGCGTGGCGTCAGTTCGAAGTGATCTCCGTGATTGATAATATAGCCTCCCTCTTCAAGGAGAGATTCCATGCGCACTAAGCCTTCAAACTCTTGTCGGCCATCGCTTCCTAACAGCTTCTGCAACAGATCCAGGTCTACATCCTTAAAATGCATGCTCGAGAGCTGTCCTTCCAAACGTCGTAAGTCTTCTATCCGCTCCAGAAGCTCCTGGGCCTCATTAAAATCCAGTGGCGTACTACCCCGGAAGAGGTTTCCTTCTCTGCGGATACAATTCTCCAGGCGTCGGACCTGCTCCAACCGAGACAGAAGTGCTTGGAACTCCGATTGTGCCTTTGGATTTTCAAAGGCGTAAGAGGCAAGCCTTTCGATGGCCTCACTCCACCTGTTCGGGAGACGATCCAGAAACTCTTCTTTTTCCTTTATATCGGGCCTCGCCTCCCGCAATCCTTCCCGGGTCCGCCGTTCTTGATCCACAATCGACTGTAGCTTTTGTCCCACCTGATCCAAGGCCGACTGGATCTGATAGCGCTCATAGAGTCGCCTCATCTCGCGCGTCAATTGGGACAACAAATCATCAAGACCGGCTACCTGCTTTTCTCCCTGTTTCAGGCCTCGCTGCATGAGACGGCGCATAGCCTGCTGGAGATCCCCCGTATCGCTGATATTGTCGTTGAGCTGATCAAAGACGCTCTCCGCTCCAACCGGCTCGGTTGAGGAGCGATTCCAACGACTGTATCGAATTCGAAGCATATTGGTCACAGACAGAGAAGAGAGATAGAGACAGGAGACAGAGAAGGGGAGTGGTGTGGGTTCTGTTTCAAATCTCTGTCTCTATCTCGCCCACTACTTCCCGTAAGTGGTCCTTCCTCCCTGGACCTCTTTGTTCAGCTTTTGGTGCAGGTGAAGACCCTCCATGATGAACTCTGTAGCCGACGCCAACAGGGCCGGAGACTCCAGGGTCCCGAGGGAGCGGATCGCCTCCTTTAAACCGGGGATTTCCTTAATACCCTCCAGGTAGTCTTGTGAGGGCATGGTATCCGAGACCTCCACACCCCATCCAGAGTTAAAATAGTCAATCATCTCCTGCAGTGAGTTGAGGGTCAAATACTGGTCAAAGACCTTTGAGATGGCACGATTGAGAAGTTTTTCCACCAACTCATCCTCTTTTCTATCTTCCCCGGCATATTCCAACTCTATCTTCCCGCCCGTAGAAGCCAACAGCGTGTGCAGGTCGCTGATGCGGGGAACTACCTCTCTTTCCTTAAGACGCAGCGCCCTTTTCTCTGCGTTGCTGATCACGCTCTCGTAGTTGCTGATCGTTACCCGTACGCTCACGCCCGAGGCTTGATTAATCTCGTTTGACTTGCGGGCCTCGAAGGTCATGTGGGCCAGGATTTCCTTCATGAATTGAGGCACCCGAACCTCATGGCTGCGCTGGCTCAATGGAGCAGCCTCTTGCTCCATAATGGCAATCTCATCTTGGGTGGTCCGTGGGTAGTGCGTCCGGATTTGGACATCAAATCGATCCTTCAGCGGGGTAATGATTCTTCCTCTACTGGTGTAATCCTCAGGATTAGCGCTCGCTACAATCACGACATCAAGAGGGAGACGGATCTTGTACCCCTTGATCTGGACATCCCTCTCTTCCATCAAATTGAAGAGGCCCACTTGGACCTTCTCACTGAGATCGGGAAGCTCATTAATGGCGAAGATTCCTCGATTGGTCCTGGGGATCAGACCATAATGAATGGTCTCTTCGTCCGCCAGGTATCTCCCCTCCGCCACCTTGATCGGATCGATCTCTCCGATGATATCCGCAATGGAGACATCCGGGGTTGCCAGTTTCTCTCCGTACCTCTGCTCCCTACCGATCCATTCAATGGGCAACGCATCTCCCTCTTTTTCCAGCCGCCGGCTACAGGCACGACAGATCGGCGCAAAGGGGTTATCGCTAATCTCACACCCCTCAACAATGGGGATCCGTTCATCCAGAAGGGAAACCAGGCCTCGAATGACGCGCGATTTGGCCTGCCCCCTCTCTCCTAAAAATATCATATGGTGCCCCGAGAGGACCGCATTCTCAATATCGGGGATCACCGTCTCGTCATACCCGATGATCCCCGGCAAAATCCGCTTGCCGGTCTCCAGACAATGCACAAGGTTCTTGCGCATCTCTTCGCGCACCGTTAGGACCGGATAGCCACTCCTCTTTAGTTCTCCAAGACTCTTTGCCTCTTTCACCCCTTAGTGCCTCCCTCCAACAAGGTGTTACGCCCGAGTCTCTACTCCTCCTGCCACCCGTTCTCGCTCCGATAGTGTTTAAGCTCTCTCTCAAGAGATTCGATCTCCCGTTCTTTTTCCCGCAGGGCCTTTCTATGAGACCATTGATCGACGATGAAGCCCGTCCCCGCAAGCAAAACCCCCAACAGAACCGCAAACAGGAACAGTAGGAATAGCGGTATGGGGGATGTCTCGAAACCAAAACCCATAGGAGGTGTCTCGAAACCAAAATTATAACTAAGGACGACCTCCTCCCTATTGTTCAAGGAAAAAGTAATCCCAAAGATAAAAAGCAGGGCCAGGAAAACTGTCTTAATGACTCTGATCATCCTTAAACATCTTCTCTGATCAAAAAATCTTTGAAAAAAGGACTCAGACGATCATAGCTCTCCAAGAGATGTTGTGGTATAACCCTAATCTCCCCGACTACCGGCATGAAATTCGCGTCTCCCTCCCAGCGGGGCACGACATGCCAGTGGAGATGGTCCTCCACCCCGGCGCCGGCGCAACGCCCTAGATTCATTCCTAAATTAATCCCTCCGGGCTTGAGCGCCTTTAAGACAATATCTACCGAAGCCGTTAAGGCCTCGCCAAGGTCCTGATACTCGTCCGGCAACAGGGAGGTGAGCTGATTCTCATGCCTCTTAGGAGCCAGAAGGAGATGACCGTTATTATAAGGATACTTGTTCAACATCACGACGGAATGGGCAGTCTGCGCCAAAACCAGGCTGGAACGGGCATCCGCCGCTTTAAGCTTATCACAGAAGATACACCCTTTTTTATTGGTGCCGTCGTCGATATAGGTCATTCTCCAAGGGGCCCAGATATGCTTCATCAGGAACCCTTCTGAACGGGGCCCTTGCCGTCCACTCTTAGCCTCAGTTCTTTGCCAACCTTGAAGGAAGGGACTCTCTTAGCCGATACCGATACCACGGTTCCGCTTTTCGGGTTTCTCCCCTCCCGTGCGCGGCGGTGCTTCACGACGAAGCTCCCGAATCCTCGGATCTCAATTCTCTCTCCGTGCCCCATGGCATCGATCATAGAATCGAAAAGGCAATCGATAATCACCTCAGAATCATGGCGTGAGAGGTGGGGAAATTTCATATTGACCTCGTCAATTAATTCTCTCTTTGTCATAATACCCCCTCTACAAGGTTGTTGGTTTTTAGTTGCCAGTATTATGGCCACTCACCTAGCAGCCAACAACTAAAATTATTCTCAAGTCACTGGATTAAATATGGGGACCATTCGTATCGTAGCCCCCAGACCTCACCCCTACCAAATCCTTTACCGAAAAAGGAAAAGAGGAGCCTCTCCCACCAACTCTTATCCTCACTCCGGGAATAAATGACCTGGGGCACCCCTTTAATCCCTCCAAGCTTAGCGGCCAGATCGATGGCGTCCTCCATACTACCCAGGCGGTCCACCAACCCTAACTCCTTTGCCTGCTCTCCGGAGTACACCCTGCCATCGGCGAATTTCTGGATCTTGGCCTCAGGCATCCTCCTCCCCTTTGCCACCGCCCTAACGAATTGACCGTGCACATTATCCACCAGGGACTGAAGAATGGCTCTTCCCTCGGCAGAGAGAGGTTGCAAGGGAGAACCAATATCTTTGTGAGGTCCGCTTTTGATGGTGTATCCCTTAAGACCCAACTTCCGCATCAGCTCCTCTACGTTTCCCAGTTCCATGATAACTCCGATCGAGCCGGTGAGAGTCCCCGGATTGGCCACAATCTGATCACAGGCACTGGCGATATAATAGCCCCCTGATGCCGCTATTCCGCCAAGGGAAGCGATCACGGGCTTTTTCCTTTTCAATTTTTCGATCTCCTGATAAATCTCCTGTGTTGGGGCCACCCCCCCTCCGGGAGAATCAATACGCACGACCACCGCTTTGATCTTTTTAGCCTTCCCGAAACGTTTCAGGTTCTGGATCGCCCCACGGGAATCGTCAATCGATCCCTCGATCTGTAGCACCCCAACTCCTTCTCCTCCCAAAAGAGAAAAGAGCTGGACCTCTCCGCCCGTAAGGTAGGCATAGAAAAAAACCGCGACAAAGAAGATCAGAATGGAGAGAAAAAGGATCCCCAACCCCTTGATGAATGGATGTCTTTTGGCCATGGGTCACCTCGCAGACTGGTTACGGATTGCCTCGCTTTCCCCTCTCCGTAGGCTTAGGCTCCTCATCACGATCAAGCTGCAGCTCCTCATTGAGGATCGTATCAAAGGAAACTCTCCCTGCCTCTTTCTCTTTCTTCAAGTAATTCTCCATCTCTTGACGCTCCTCAGTCTTTTTTAGCGCGCGGACGCTGAGACCGATCTTCCTTTCGTGAGCGTCGACATGGATCACCTCTGCCTCGACATGATCCCCTACTTGGAAAAGGCTCGAAGGCTTATCCACGCGTTCCGTACTCAATTGAGACACGTGAATCAACCCCTCCACTCCTTCTTCCAAACGAACAAAGACCCCGAAGTCAGGAATACTGGTAACCTCTCCTTTGACTTTGGAGCCCACAGGATAGTGCTCAGCGACCAGTTTCCACGGGTCGGTCGTGAGCTGCTTGATCCCTAGAGAGAAACGCTCGTTCTGGACATCCACCCCTAGGACCTTGGCCTCTACCACGTCTCCCTTTCTATACAGCTCCGAGGGATGTTTGATTTTTCTTGTCCAATGGAGATCGGAAACATGGGCCAGGCCGTCGATTCCTTCTTCTACGCCGATAAAGATGCCGAAATCAGTCACATTACGTACCGGCCCTTTGATAACACTACCTACGGGATATTTTTCCTTCACCTGCTCCCAGGGATTGGGCGTGATTTGTTTTAATCCCAAAGAAATGCGGCGGTGGGTCGGGTCCACGTTAAGAACCACAACCTCCACGGTCTCTCCGACCTGAACTACCTTAGAGGGGTGTGAGATCTTTTGAGTCCAAGACATTTCTGAAATGTGGATCAATCCCTCGATCCCCTTCTCCAGCTCTACAAAGGCGCCGTAATCCATTAGGCTTAGCACTTTGCCTTGGAGCCGAACCCCAACCGGATAATTCTCCTGGACAGAACTCCAAGGGTCGGGCTCGATCTGCTTCATGCCAAGCGAGATTCGTTCCCGCTCAGGATCGAATTTAAGAACCACGACTTTGACGCTATCCCCCACCTGGACCACCTCTGAAGGATGACTGATGCGTCCCCAAGACATGTCGCTAATGTGAAGAATTCCATCAATGCCGCCCAGATCTATAAAGGCGCCATAGCCGGTGATATTTTTAACCGTCCCCTCGAGTATGACCCCCTCTTCCAAGATCTTAAGGACCTCCTTCTTCAGGGACTCTCGTTCTTTTTCCATCAGGACCCGGCGAGATACCACCACATTACCGCTCATACGATTGTATTTTAGGACGGCAAACCGGTCTCTCTTCCCGACAAACTTATCCAGATTGCGCGTAGGTCGGATGTCCACGTGCGAACCCGGAAGAAATCCAGGCACCCCAACGTCTACCCTAAATCCTCCCTTGACCTTAGCTAGGATAACCCCTTCCACCCCCAAGCCCTCCCGATGGGCCCTCTCGATCTCCTCCCAGACCATGATGTTCTCCGCCCTCTCGCGGGAAAGGACTATGTCTCCATTCTCGCTTTCTGAGGAATCGAAGAAAACATCCACCTCATCCCCCACCTTAACTTGCATTTTTCCCTGACGGTCTAAAAACTCTTGTAAAGGAATGTGTCCCTCCGATTTGTACCCCACGTCGATCACCACATGGGTGGGCGTAATGCTGACGACCTTCCCTTTGACTACCTCTCCCGGTTTGACGGAGCGCATGCTCTCCTCAAAGAGAGTTTGAAAGTCGTCATCGCTATGTGTAACTCCGGCTCTCTTATCTTCTTCCTTCTCGGCCATTAAATAGTTCTCCCATCCTCATTAAATTCTCGGCAACTTGTTTTTGACCTCTTGCATAATCCTATCCATCACTTGATCAACGCCAAAGTATGTGGAATCGATCACGATCGAATCCTCTGCCTTACACAGGGGAGCCACAGCACGCTCCTGATCCCTCCGATCTCTTTCACGCATCTCCACAAGAGTTTCCTCCAGGGTCACCTGTTCCTTTTGACGCTTAAGCTCCTCAAATCGGCGTTTGGCCCGTTCCTGAGAAGAGGCATCGAGATAGATTTTGACATCCGCCTCGGGAAAGACAACTGTCCCAATGTCTCTTCCCTCTGCCACCACCCCACCCTCAAAAGCCATTGCCCTTTGGAGATCGACCATCCTCTCCCGGACTATCTTGAAGGCAGAGACCTTCGACGCCATCTGACTCAACTCGGGAGTGCGAATTTGATCGGTAATATCAAGCCCGTTGAGAAAAACCGTGAGACGACCATCGTTCTCCTTGAGTTCAATCCTCGTCTCTTCGAGAATCCTCTTCAGCTCCTGCTCATCGCTCAAATCTATCCCCTCCTTCATCACCCTCCAGGCAAAGGCGCGGTACATCGCCCCGGTATCCATATAAGTATAATCTAACTCTTTTGCCAAGCGTTTTGCCACCGTGCTTTTTCCTGCGCCTGCCGGACCATCAATCGCAACGATCAGCTTCCTCACCTGTTTAGCCGCCGGTAGATTCGCGTACTTCACCGGCATCCTATGATATACAGATCTCTTCCAACAATTCAAAAAAGCCGGGGAACGAAACATCGACGCAGGCACTATCATCAATCTCCAGTCCCCCTTCAGAGGAGAGAGCCGCTACGGCAAGTGCCATCGCGACCCGATGATCCCCATAGCTCTTCACTTGAGTTCCCTGAAGCCGTCTCTTCCCCTCGATCCTCATGCCATCCTCTCGCTCCTCCACCTGCACACCGAGCTTCCGCAACTCCTTTGCCATCGCGGTGAGCCGGTCAGATTCTTTATGCCTCAGCTCCCTCGCCCCGGATATCGTGGTGACCCCCTCGGCCAAGGCCGCCGCCACAAATAGGACCGGATATTCATCGATCGTTCGGGCCACCATCTCCGGACCGATCTCCACACCTTTGAGCCTCCCTCCCATGATCCGCAGATCCCCTAAAGGCTCCCCGGTCTCCTCCCGTTGGCAAAGAAACTCTATGGAAGCTCCCATTCGCTTTAGGATATCAATCACCCCACTCCTGGTAGGGTTACATCCTACCCCACGGATCAGGAGGTCGGAACCCGGTATCGACGCAGCCGCTACCAGGAAAAAAGCTGCCGCGGAGAGATCTCCAGGAATTTGAAGGTCTCTTGCAGATAGCTGCCGGCATCCGTCGAGAGAGACGGAGCCGCACTTAACCGCGATCTCAGCACCGAAGGCCCGGGCCATGATCTCCGTATGATTCCTTGACTGCTGCGGCTCCTCTACTACCGTTACCCCTTCGGCCTGAAGTCCAGCCAAAAGAACCGCTGATTTTACCTGAGCACTGGCTATCGGCGAAACGTAACGAATCCCCCGAAGCCGACCTCCGCAGATTTCAAGAGGCGCAGTGCCCTTGCCATTTTGACTGACGATTCTAGCGCCCATTTGGCCGAGTGGATCGATCACCCTCTGCATCGGCCTCTGACGAAGAGAGGTATCCCCATCCAAAGTAGCCACGAATGGGCGACCCGCCAATAGTCCGCAAAGGAGGCGCATGGTGGTCCCTGAATTACCGCAATCAATGACCTGACCCGGCGGGCACAGACCATCCCAGCCTCTCCCATGGATGCATAACGTCCCTCCTTCATCCCAAATGCTCA
>JAPUHZ010000405.1 GCA_027297485.1 Deltaproteobacteria bacterium | reverse complement strand
CGTTGCAATGTCCTGACCGAAGTCGTTATGGTGGGGCCCGTGATCATGGGGAGAGGTCCAAGTTCCAATACGTGGAACCCCTTTTGCTCGTACTGCTCGGTTCCTCCGGTTACAAAGGTTGCATCCGCTTCGCCCGAGGTCATGGCCTCATACTGCGCTGCACGAAACTCTGCTGTCATGTCCTCGCCCAATTCTACCCACTTGACTTCGTCCAGCTTCAGACCTGCCCGAATAAGGTAAAGCATGTGATTGCCTCGCAAATGATTGAACCCCGCCACCCTCCCTTCCATTGTTAGGTCGGCGACTTTGAGCCCTCGGACCTCGGATAAAAAGCGCAGCGGCTTTTTGGACACGAGGCGATCCCTGACGTTATTGCTGGGGGAGGCCAGGCATACGATGGGTTTACCCCGAGCCACCAGGGCATAGGGGGTGATGTGATTCCCGGAGACAAAATCAATGCTGCCGTCAAACAGTGCCGCCTCGGCATCCGACGGGAGGGTGCAGTATTCCATGCTCACGGACTTGACTCCCACCTGGCCCCAGATTCCAGCCTTGTCCAGTATTTCCCATATATGGAGGTGGGAAGGCGACCGGTAGAAGGCACGTAACTCGATGGGTTCATAATCCGCCATGGTTGACTCCTTAATGAATTCCGATCTTTGGATTAGGGTCAGTGCTTATCTCAGAATCTCCCGCATCAGCTTGAGTGGAGGTCCAGGGTCACGAAATGCGATCACTCTATAATTCACACCCTCTTGCCTTTTGGAATCCACCAGTACATCGTCTTTAGGGATATCGATTCTCATGGAATCTGATGCCTCTAAGACTACGGTGTTCATTGCCCTTTGCCACGTCATTTGGCCCTCGCGAGAGAGATACCAATTGATAAAGAGCCTGGCCGCATTGGGGTGGGGGGCCTTATTGATGAGGACAATCACACTGCTACCCCCTCCTCCAATCACAGGCTCCATTTCTTTGAGGTTGTCTGGTGGAATTTGAGCTACAGGAAGACCTTGCCGAATCGCCCGTGTGATATCCCTACAAGAAAAACAAAGAGGGTATTTCCCCGTCGCCAGCCAGTCCGGCCCTTGACGCCGGCTTCGAAAGATCGTGACATCCATCTCTCCAAAAAGACGTCTGATAAACTTAGGGCCAAGTTGAGGATTATTGTAAAGCGAGATGACACTATTGAGGCCTCCACCGCTGGCCCTTGGGTTGTAAAAACTAATTTTACCCTTCCACTTGGGGTTTAAAATATCGAAATACGACTTGAACTCTTTCGGATTAACCACCTTTGTGTTGTAAGAAATCGATGCCCCACCGGAGATACTCCCTTCGAATATGAAAAGGTACGCGTCTTTGGGATCTGCATAGTAGTGCCTACCTCGATACCACTTGGAGGTGTCTTTGACCTCGGGGAGCAGCAGCATCGGTTTAATGGGATCTAAAGCGTTTCCGCGATAAAGAACCCGATAAGGCGTGCCGGGACCACCGGAAAATAGGTCTACCAGGTATTTTTTTGCTCTACGCTCGGCAAGGATACGGGGCCCAAGTGTACTCCCACGGCCGGACCCAGTGACGACTTTGATCCCCGGGTATTTCTTCACGAACACATTCAAGATCTCTGGGTGGGTAATCTCTTCCCCTCCATAAATAACAAGACGCCCTTCCTTTTTTGCCGCCTTGACCGTATCATTCCATTCCGATTGCCAATCAGCGCGAGCGGGCTGAGCAACCACAAACATTAAAACCAAAAAGCCCAATAGGGCAACGCCTAAATTTCTAACTCTGCTGACCGATATCATAAGAATCCTCCTCTAGGGCAATTTCGACTGACCTATGCTTTTGGTACCGACGTGACATCCAAACAAGCGGTCTTCTTTATTACTGCCACTCCGCGAAGCCCATCGCACAACCCGTCCCCGCCTCGGAGCGATAGCAGGGGACATAATCGATAAGTTTCATGTCCATGGGCTCAAAGGCACCCGCCGCTACGATCCAGTTCCGGATCTCCGAGGTCCCGAATACAAGTTTTTCCACCGGGAGGGAAAAGAGCTTTTCCTTGTCCTTATTTTGCAAACCTTCTATGGTCGCTCTATCAATCTCTTCGTCAATGATGACATGACTTAATCCCCCGGACGCAATGATTCCCACCCGTTTATTTACATCCCACGCATTAATGGCTTCTCTCAGGGCCAGCCCGAGCTCATAACACCTCCGGGGGGTGGGCTGATTAGGGGGATAAAAGGTATTCACCATGAACGGGACGATGGGGATTCGTCCTTCCGGCATAATCTGCCTGTACATGGTCGTGAATGCATGCCCCAAACCGACTTCAGGTTTCAACTGATTGGAACTGGCCACGTCAATTCCCTCTTGGATTAGGAATTTGATCAAATGCTCTGCGAGCTCGGGCGCACAGGTATAACTCTTGAGCGCGGCGTCTCGGCCTTCCGTCTCTTGTTGTCTCCAGGCAGAACGTCGACGGCGCTCCACTTTCTCCACTGAGGCCCCTCGGTAAACGCAAAAGACCGGCATGTTATCGTCCAACAGGTGCTCATGTTGATCGTCCCCTACCACCACCAGTACATCCGGTGACACCCTATCGAGAGTCTCCTTCAACCCGGCCA
>JAPUHZ010000404.1 GCA_027297485.1 Deltaproteobacteria bacterium | reverse complement strand
ATACGCCTAGTCCACTTTACCTCCGCATTGAGAAACAGTGTCATCGTTTCACCTGAGGCAAAAGTAATGGTGAGCTCTGCGTCGTTGATGACCCCCGAACGGAGTGCGGCGAGAGAACCAGAGACAAAGCAGAAACCGCTGTTACTGAAGTTAATGCCTGTCCCAGTTGTCCAGGAATCGGTCCCCCCTTGGGAATGTAAACGGGCAGAAAAATGAGCAGGAACACGAAGAGACTCTCTCCATACCGAACGAACCTGATCCGGGAAGACGGAAATCTTAACCCAGGGAAAGTTGACTTCGTCCACTCGGAAGGGGAGGCAGATTGTGTCCGATTGCATCTGGCTTGCTTTTATGGAAGCCGGTGTCTGCAATTCCAGCCAGCCGGTACTGCCCGCACGCAGTTCTGTAAGAGGGGACTTGCCCATTTCGGATTGAATGAGGAGCAGCAAGCGAGAGTCTTTTTGCTCCTCCACTTTGCAGAACGCGTGGATTGGCTCTTTACGGCAAAAAAAGTCGCCGACAACCATTGTTCCCGCTGCAGGTAGAGAAAAACTCCCTTGCGGGGATGAGGCTTCAGGCTTAGGACGATAGAGGAAAAAGATGAGGAGAGAAGTTCCTAGGATACCTAAAGCGATACCTATAAAGGTTGTAAACATGGACCTAAAACACCTTATTAGCAAATCGGCAGAAAGCTGTGATTCTTTAGTGTTGCAGTTTCTCTCTAACTAAGGGGATTCTCGCTTCTGAGAGTCGACTAACCCGCTAGGCGAGCAGCCAATGGCGAGATGTCTCAGGGGCTTTGTGATTATCCTCATGGTGTCATGCTCCCAGCGGAGGCCGGAAAGTCTAAAGAGGTGCACACCAGGACTACCACTTCCCTACCTCCCTATGTTATGAATCGATTTATTAGCATACCCCGCGGCTTGCCGCGGGCACATAACCGATGGGGTTTCCAAAGTGGAGAAGCGGCAGCTCTTCCCTTTGGTCGACCGCGGGGTTTCAAACCCCGTGGCCGACATAATTTGATATGCAATGCTCGTCCTATTCGAAAAAGAGGTTCAGGGTCTCCTTGATATTGAAGAGCTGATTCAGGTCTTAGGATAGGCTCACGTTCATGACTAAAAAAGGAGATGAATAGGGAATCTCACTAGCTACTTTCACCGGTTTAATAGGGCGGACGTGCAACAGGGGGAGGTCCTTAATTGCAATTTGATAAAACAATTCCATGATTATTCTAGTTTCTAATGATGACGGCATTCATTCTGAAGGGGTTTTGGCCCTGGAGGAGGTGCTCCAGAGGTTAGGAAATGTTTACACCGTTGCTCCTGATCGAGAGCAGAACTCGATGAGCCACGCGCTGACGCTCCACCGCCCGCTGCGAGTACAGGAGGTAGGACCGAGGCGCTTTGCCGTAGACGGGACACCCACTGATTGCGTAAAGTTGGCGTTAGGGCTATTGCCCGAACGGCCGAGGTTGGTCGTTTCCGGTATCAACAAAGGGCCAAATCTGGGAGACGACATCATCTACTCCGGCACAGTCTCAGCCGCGATTGAGGGAACCCTTATGAATATCCCTTCCATTGCGGTTTCCCTTGTGACCTTCCGGGACTTTGTTTTTAACGCAGCGGCAGAGTTCACTGTTACCTTGGCCTCCCGGATCCTGGAAAAGGGCCTTCCTCCAGGCACGCTGCTTAACGTGAATGTCCCCCCTGTTCCTAAGCACAAACTGAAAGGGTGGCGGCTAACCCGCCAAGGGAAGAGGCACTACAGCGAAGAGATTGTGGAGCGGGTCGATCCTAGGGGAAAGAAGTACTACTGGATTGGTGGGGACGACCTGGGATTTGCTAAAGAGGAGGGGACTGACTGTGTGGCGGTTGACGAGGGGTTTATCTCCGTAACGCCATTGCAGATTGATTTGACAAACCACCGCGTCTTCCAGGAAATTCAGTTGCTCACTTTTCCGTGGCCATAAATCCCGCGAGAGGACAAAAAACGCTTTATGATACAATTGGTGAATTGCTATGAAGGAAAGAGAATCAGAACAAGATATCCGGATCGACAAGTGGCTCTGGGCCGCACGGTTTTTTAAGACGCGTGCCCTTGCAGCCGAGGCCGTTGCTGGCGGCAAAGTATACCTGGACGGCGCACGCGTCAAACCCGGCAGAGTCGTCCGTATCGGCGATGAGGTAAAAATCAGGCAAGATACTTAAGAGTGGGTTGTGATTGTGCGCGGCCTTGGGAAGCGACGTGGTCCTGCCTCTGAAGCCGAGTCACAATACGAAGAGACAGAACAGAGCAAACTAAACCGAGAAGCAATGGCCACACAAATGCGCGCTCAGGGCGCCCGTCAGTTTCGCCAGAAAGGTCGTCCTTCCAAGAAAGCCCGTCGTGAAATCATCCGTTTCAGCCGGGGTGGTTGGTAATCACCGCCTAATATCAAACGCTCTGTTAACCTTTGACCGAGAGCTATAAGAAGCGATCAATCCTTCTCCTTTTTACTCTCGGTTCACTTGAAAAGCCTTCTTCCCAGCAAAGATAGCTCTCTTCCCCAATTCTTCTTCGATCCGTAAGAGTTGGTTATACTTGGCCGTTCGCTCCCCGCGGCATGGGGCCCCGGCCTTGATTTGCCCTGCATTGGTGGCCACGGATAGGTCGGCAATCGTTGCGTCCTCCGTCTCCCCCGATCGGTGCGAAATCACCGTCGTATAGCCTGATTTTTTTGCCAACCGCATCGTTTCCAGAGTCTCGCTTAGGGTCCCAATCTGGTTCACCTTTATCAGGATGGAATTTGCCACTCTCGATTGAATCCCCCGATGCAGCCTGGCTTTGTTCGTGACAAAGATATCATCTCCCACAAGTTGAACTTTGTCCCCTAGCACCTCTGTCAGCATTCTCCATCCTTCCCAATCATCTTCGCTCAAGGGGTCCTCGATGGAGACTATGGGGTATTGTCTCGCCCAGTCTTCGTATAGGCGTGTCATTGCCTCCCCGTCTCTCCTGGCACCATCCGACTTTCTAAAAATATAGGTACCCCCTTCAAAAAACTCGCTTGCGGCCACGTCCAACCCCAAGGCCACCTGATCTGCCGGCTTGTAACCGGCTTGGGTAACAGCCTCTAAGAGGAGCTCTATCGCCTCATCGTTGCTCTTCAGTCGAGGCGCAAATCCCCCCTCATCCCCAACGCTGGTGGAATAGGCACGACTGTGCAAAACCTTTTTGAGGGTTTGAAAGATCTCCGCTCCCGCCCTTAATGCCTCAGCAAAGCTCTTCATGCCGAAAGGGATAATCATGAACTCCTGAACATCGACGTTATTATCCGCATGAACCCCACCGTTCAGTACATTGAGCATCGGTACTGGGAGGGTCTTAGCCCGAGAGCCGCCCAGATAGCGGTAAAGGGGTAATCCGCTAGCCTTAGCTTGTGCCTGAGCAACCGCCAGGGATATCCCCACAATGGCATTGGCCCCGAGGTTCCTTTTATCCGGAGTGCCGTCAAGTTCGATCATAAAACGGTCGATTCCCCCTTGATCCTTCGCCTCCCTACCCCGGAGGCGTGGACCAAGAACCCGATTAACATTGCGCACGGCCCGCTCCACTCCCTTTCCCAAATAGCGCTTGCCGCCATCTCTCAACTCGACAGCTTCATGCTCTCCGGTAGAGGCCCCTGAAGGGACCGTGGCCCGACCTAAAGCGCCGTTTTTAAGGACCACGTCTACCTCTATGGTGGGCTGTCCACGCGAATCCAAAACCTCTCGGGCATGAACCCGTTGAATTTTCATCGCTCACCTCCCAGTGTTCCTAGTTCGCGACTCGTGCTCGTGGGGGCAAAAAAGCGCCGCGTTGCAATCGCAAGCAGCGAGGCCCAAGCGCGAACCGAGCAGAGAATAATAAAATATGCTATATTTCCTGTCTCTGACTATGCCATCATCCAAGATATCTCAGCACCGGGTCATTTATGCCTTCTGCATCCTTCTTGTTACCCTGTCTCTTTTCACGACCTTCGGGGAGAGAGGGGCAATCCACCTCTGGCGTCTATGGGGAGAGAAAAGGATGCTGGACGAAAGAAACTTTCTCCTGCAAAAGGAAAACGAGATCCTGCGTGAGCGCATCTACCGGCTATGGCACGATGACCTGTACCTGGAGAAAATCGCACGGGAAGATCTAAGTTTGGTCTGGCCAAGAGAGATTATCTATCGCTTCCCCTCCTCGGAGTCAAAAACAAACAGGACAAGAACCATCAGCGAGCTTCCTTCTGAGCCGCCCCGGTCATGGGCACAAAAATCACACCCGTAATATTTTCGACATGGCGTCTGCCCCCCATCTTTCTCGCCCGAACCAACCTCTGTCTCTGGTGTTCGGCTCCTAGAGGCATCACTAACCATCCGCCTTCGCGGAGCTGAATCCACAAGGGTTCAGGAATTTTTTCTGCCGAGGCCGTAACCAGAATCGCGTCAAAGGGCCTCTTTTCCTCCCAACCAAAGAATCCGTCCCCTGTCTTGACCCAGACGTTAGTGTAGCCGAGCCGGGCCAGCGTTTCCTTTGCCCTTTCGGCGAGGGAAGGAATAATCTCGATGGTGTAGACCTCCCTTGCTAGATGACTCAGGACCGCCGCTTGATACCCCGAGCCTGTGCCGACCTCCAACACCTTTTCGTGCCCCTTAAGCTCTAACAACTCGGTCATGAGCGCCACAATATAAGGTTGAGAGATGGTCTGACCTTTGCCTATGGGCAAGGGACGATCCTGGTAGGCTGAGGCACGTTGCCTCTCCGGAACAAAGAGATGGCGCGGGACCAGAGTTATCGCCTCAAGCACCCTTTGATCCTTGATTCCCCGTCCGCGCAGATCCTTCTCTACCATCTTGCGTCGGGACCGGGCAAAATCATTCTTCGCGTTCTGTTCCCCCGCCGACAGTCCGGTCAGACCGGCGGAAAAGAGAAATAAAAAGTATAGAAGAATAAAGCCGGCGGGAAAACCCCTATTGAGAATTCGGCTTGAAGGCAAAGTGGTAATATTCATCCATATCCATCAGGGACTCAACTTCGGAGTCGTCCTTCAGTCTCACCTCGATCAGCCATCCCTCATTGTAAGGATCTTCATTAATAATGGAGGGGTGATCCTCTAAATCAGCGTTGACTGTGAGTACTGTACCCGACACGGGGGCAATCAGTTCGGATACCGTTGCAACGGATTCCAGTTCCGCAAAGGGCTCCCCCCTCTCCACTTCATCCCCCATCTCCGGGAGAGCCACAGTAATGATCTGTCCTAGTTCGCCCTGGGCAAAGTTCGTTAGACCCAAAAATACGTGTGGGTTCTCAATGCGGACCCAAACATGCTGCTCGCTAACCTTTAAGCCGCTCTCCATACTTACTCATCTAGGTAATCACTATAGGGGTTACTCTTTCTCTGTCAAGATTAAAATAGGGGAAAAAGGGGGGTGTGGAAATAACAAGAGTTTTGTTATAAAAACCAGACATTCAAGTCGCTGAGGCGGGTCGCGCATAAAAAAATAGGGGGAAAGAGATGCTGCTTTTGAAGGATGATGACGTACAGAAGGTATTGACCATGCCCATGACCTTGGAGGCCCTGGAAGAGACCCAGAAGGAAATCTTTAGGGGTAACGCGGCAACGATGGGGCGGATCGATGTCTATCTGCCCTGCGAACGACCCGAGAGCTATTACCGTTGGGCGTTGATGACTGGAGGGGCGAAACGGGATGGTTTTGTCGTGGCACGTATGCTTTCAGATATCGTAAGCTGGCCAGGAGAGCAGGGACGGCAGAGGGAGGACAAACACTGCATCCAACCGGGGACTTACTGCGGGCTGCTTTTCATGTTCAGCGTGCGGGACGGCATGCCGGCCGCACTGATCAACGACGGCTATCTTCAGCATATGCGCGTGGCCGCAGGCGCTGGATTGGGGGCGAAGTATCTGGCGCGACAGGATAGCCATGTAGTGGGGATGATCGGTTCCGGAGGGATGGCCCGGACTTATCTAGAGGCCTTTTCGGCCGTGCGTGAGATCACCAAGGTAAAGGTTTATAGCACACATCCCGCAAATGCCAAACAGTATGCCAAGGAGATGAGCGAAAAATTCCGCATTGAGGTAGAACCGGTCGGCTCGCCACGTGAGGCTGTGAAAGGTGTTGACATCGTTTCCTGCTGCACCTCTACCATCGATCCCGTCTTTGAGACTGCCTGGTTGGAGCCGGGGATGCACGTGACGGATGTCACCTGGGATGAGACCGAGCCAGGGTTTGCCGGCGCCGTGGATGTAGCCGTTAAAATGGGCGAAAGCACTCCGCACCTGGAGAATCCTCCACCGGGCGCCCTTTATGCCGCACATGGGTTTTTAGCCTATGTTGCCGGGCAGCCTGAGGAAAAGGCGATGATTCCTAAGCGTCCTCCGCGCCAGGAGATTCTCAAGCTCCCAAACCTCGCGGAGGTCATAGGCGGGAAGGTCAAGGGCCGCACCCACGATAAACAGACCACCTGGTTTTTAAATTTAGGGGTAATGGGTGTCCAATTTGGGGCGGTCTGCACGGTGGTGTACAATGAAGCGAAAAAAAGGGGGGTAGGAAGGGAGATCCCAACCGAATGGTTCACCCAGTCGACAAGGGATTGAGTTTGGCGGCAGAAATAGGTATGGGTTAGGAAATTGAGGAGGGTTTAATTATGGCTACTCAAGTAGTGGATACCGATGGTCACATTTTTGAGAAGGATGAGATGATCTTTGAGTACTTGGAGCCTCCTTACAAAGGAAGAAAAGAAGTCCTTGCCCTTCCCTTCTTTCCAAGTTTGGACGGTTTTCACCGGATGGCTCGTCGCGTCGGGGACGGCAAACCCTATGTGATCGGAGTGGACGATCCCAAAGCCTGGTTAGAGATACTGGACAAAGAAAGGATTGACCGGACGGTGATCTTTCCCACCGGAGGTCTGGCCATCGGCTTCATGCAGGACCCGGAATGGGCCGTCGTGGTTTGTCGCGCTTACAACAGTATGATGGCTGACCGCTATATTAAATTTAATCGCCGCCTCGGGGCCGTAGCCCTCCTCCCGATCCAAGATATTAAAGAAGCGGCGAAAGAGCTGCGTCGTGCGGTGAAGGATCTCCACATGGTCGGTGGTATTCTAGCGCCAGTGGGCTTTCCCAAACCGCTGGGCGATTCCTACTTCGACCCTTTATATGAAGAGGCGCAGAAGCTCGGATGTCCCTTGGGAATTCACGGCGCCCCCGCGCGAGGGCTGGGCTTTGACTTTTTTCACACCCTGATTGAGGCAAGGGCTCTCTCGCATCCCTTCGCCCAAATGATCCATCTGACCAGCCTGGTCCTGGAGGGGGTCCTGGAGCGCTTTCCGAAACTGAAGTTTGCGTCCTTGGAGGCGGGATGTGAGTGGATCCCATTTTTGATGGACCGCCTGGATATGGAATATAAAAACCGGTCTCATCAGGCCCCGCTGCTAAAAAAGAAGCCGAGCGAATATATGAAGGGGGGACAGATCTACTATCATACCGAACTTTGGGAATCGATGCTGCCGCTGGCGATTGAGAGGGTGGGAGAGAATCTGTTTCTCTATGCCTCGGATTACCCCCATGAGCCGGATTTAGCTGAGGCGATCCGGAATTTTGAAGCACGCCAGGACCTCTCTGAAGCAACCAAAAGAAAGATCCTTTCGGACAATGGCAAGCGCTTCTACAACATGGAGACCTAGCCCGCATTTCTCACCAGCCCACGGCTGCGTGCGCGCATCTACCCGAATCTACGGCGTTGCGCTCGGAGATCTATAGCCAGAGGAGCTAAAAAGAAAAAGGAGCGACCCGACCTGTCGCCCCTTTCCTTTTTTTACTTAAGATAAGGAAAAAATTACCAGCGGTTACGGCCGCCACCTCTTCTACCACCACCACCACCACCACCACGATCACCACGATCACCACGATCACCGCCGCCGCCACCAAAGCGTTTTTCCTGAGGCCTGGCTTCATTGACTACCAGCGTTCGCCCGTCTAGTTGGGTGTCGTTTAGGGCTGCGATGGCCTTTTGGGCCTCCTCTGATGAGGACATCTCGACAAAGCCAAAACCGCGGGACTGGCCGGTAAACTTATCCGAGATGACTCGGGCCGACTCAACAGTGCCGTGCTCGGCAAAAATCTCTTCCAAGCGCCCTTCTGTTATTGAATAGGGCAAACCGCCCACATATAACTTATTGCTCATATTCTCCTCCATTCTGGGAACATTAAAGGTCTTTGCCTTGGGACACGGATCACTGATAGGAGAAGAACATGAGGGATCTAAGGGTAGGAACTTCGCTCTGGTCGGATACCCTAACCACTAATCACGCTCACAAGGTGACACATACTGAGGCCTTCAATCTTTCATCTGTTCTCTTTCAGAAGGCCTGATACTGAACGAGAGAATCTTAATCCTACTTGGGTCTTCTCGCCTTGTCAACAGGCACTTGGTGCTTTTCCCAACCTCATTTTCAGGGCGACTGTTCATTGACAAAACGGAGAAAAACCCATATAAGAAAGTTCTCTGCCTTGCTCTGAGCGGGCGTAATTCAGCGGTAGAATGCCAGCTTCCCAAGCTGGACGTCGCCGGTTCGATCCCGGTCGCCCGCTCCAAAATTCTCCTACCTTGATGATTTCACTTCAAGCCAAATTCCCTCGTTAATCATCCGGCTCAACTTGGGGTGGACACGAGCGAGGGGAATAGCGTAATCAAAGAGATAAGAGGAGTTAAAACGATGGCAAAAGTCAAACTTACGATGGCGCTTTCTCACTACGACCGCCATATCCCTTTCTTTGACGGTTCGGTCTCACCGGAAGGGGTGGATCTCACGGCATTGTATGTGGGCCAATCGAATCCAGGCACGCACGGAGTTAACCGCCACGAGCGGATGATACAGAAGAGAGAGTTTGACATTTGCGAACTTTCCCTCTCCTCCTATCTGATGGCGAAGAGCCGAGGCATGTCGTTTACGGCTATTCCGGTCTTTCCCCGTCGGCTTTTCAGCCTCTCGCAGATGTGGGTGAATGTCAGAGCAGGAATCAAGTCCCCAAAGGACTTGATCGGGCGGAAGGTAGGGCTCAGCACCTTCCAGACAACTCTTTCGGTGCTGGCGAAGGGGGATTTGCAATCCGAGTACGGCGTGCCGTGGCGCAGGATTCAGTGGGTAGTGGCCAAAGAGGAGACGGTCCCTTTTAAACTACAGGAAGGAGTAACCATCCAACTGCTCCCGCCTGGGAAAAAGATCGGGACCATGCTGGAACAGGGGGAGGTTGACGCCTTGATGATCCCCCATCCGCCTCAGGCAGTGGTGCGCGGATCGGATAAGATTAGGCGGCTCTTTTCCGATCCCAAGCAGGAGGAACTCCAATACTTTCGCAAAAATGGCTTCTATCCCATTATGCACGTGGTGGCCTTTAAGGATGAGGTGCTAAACCAGCACCCTTGGCTTGCACGGGGCATAATGGAGGCGTTCGAGAAGGCAAAAGAGGTTTGTAAACACTATTACGACGATCCGAACTGGTCCCGCTTAGCTTGGGGCCGCCATCTCTTTGAGGAGGAGAGAAGGCTCTTGGGTGAGGACCCATGGCCTTACGGGGTGAAGAGAAACCGGGCCAACCTGGAGCGCTTTATGGGTTACTCCCTTGATCAGGGGCTAATAGGAAAGAAACTGGTAGTGGAGGATCTCTTTGCGCCCAGCACCCTCGATACGTAAGGGTTCTTTCTATGCCGAGTGTCGTTAGGTGTCCCATCTGTAGAGTCGAGGTTTCTTGGGAAGAAAACCCACACCGCCCCTTTTGCTCTGAACGCTGTCGCCTCATCGACCTTGGAGCTTGGGCCGGAGACCGATATCGCATCCCGGGAGAGAAATTAGAGCAGGACTCCAAGAAGGAAGATGAAGATGACGAGGAAGGATTTCCCTGATGGCCATTCATCCAACTGCTGTTATTGATCCCCGCGCGGAGATCCACGCGGAAGCGGAGATCGGCCCTTATGTGGTAATTGATGGGCCGGTTAAGATTGAACGTGGCACCCGGGTTATGGCCCACGCCACCATCACCGGCTGGACTGAGATAGGGGAGGGCAACGAGATTCACCCTGGGGCGGTTCTCGGTGACGCCCCCCAGGATAAGGCCTACCATGGAGAAGAGAGCTACCTCAGAATTGGGGACCACAATATTATTCGCGAGCATGTTCAGATTCACCGAGGGACAGTGCCAGGATCGTCAACGGTGATCGGAAACCACAACTTTTTGATGGCCGGCGCTCACGTGGGACACAACTGTAGGCTCGGGGAGCATATTGTCATCATCAACGGGGCCCTGCTGGGTGGCTATGTGGAGGTGGGGGATCATGCCTTTATCTCCGGCCATTGCGTCGTGCATCAGTTTGTTCGTGTGGGAGAGCTATCTCTGATGCGCGGACTTAGCGGCACCAGTCGGGATGTCCCTCCCTATTCGGTTGTCGACTGGCAGCATAGGGTGCGCGGGGTGAACGTTGTTGGACTCAAGCGGGCCGGCTTTGACGAACGGAGGGTCCGTGAGATCAAGGAGGTCTTTCGGGTCTTGTTTCGCAAGGGGCGAAACCTTTCGTTGGCCATCAAGGAGATCGAAGCTGGCAGAGAGATTTCCCCGAACGTCGTTGTCCTCCTGGAGTTCATCAAATCTTCGAAGCGGGGAGTCTGCCTCGGCGCTTAGCGTTGCGACGGAGGAGTAATGGGAGAGATCTCCTGAGAGTGAGAATTGTTGGGCGGAGGCGGCCCTATGAAAATAACCGGCTCCATGCCTTTAAGGTGACTCGGTGTGATTATATAGTTGCCCCGCACAGCCGGATAGATAATGTTATCGGCTACGTCTGCTTGCCCGGCGCTCAGCAGGAAACCAAGGCCACCTGTCATGAGGCCGAGGCCGGCGTAAGTGACCTTCAAAGGGCTATAAAAGAGACTGGCAATGACCGACCCGACCCCGTATCCTAAATCCTCTCCGGCCGAAGGCTCCGCTGGTTGAAGTTGAGGCTCATTTCCAAGGGCAGGCTCTGCTGCTCTTAGGGTCAAGGGAGGCAGAATCAACAAAAGGAGAAGACCGAAGATTAAACTCTTCCGCAAGTGCGTTTTCATAAATCGCAGACTATCACAGTTCCTCCCCAGAGTCAAAAAAAATATCTAGCTCATCCCATCCTTTGCGTCGCTCGAGCAAGACGGTATTCCGCGCCTAAGCTTGCAACACCTTAAAAACCCTGGCCGTCGAGAAGGCGGCGGGTTCAAGACGGAGCGAGGGATCGCACCGGAGCGTACAGAGCAGTACGTGAGGAGGCGAGTCCGAAGCGACAACGAAGCAATCGCCCCTTATCGACGGATCAAGGTAAAACGGAGGAGGTTGAAAGATCTTGGCCATAGTGCTTTGATGCTCAGGCCTTCCCTGCCTAATAGGTCTTGACCCAGATCGAAGGTGTCTCAGGAGAAACTCTATGAGCCTGTTTGAGGTTATGGCTGCACTGTTGACGCTTGCTGCTCTGTTCAGCTACCTCAACGAGCGCACCTTTCGACTGCCCGCCACCATAGGGCTGATGCTCATCGCGTTGTTGATGTCACTGGGCCTAATTGCCTTGGGGAAGCTTGGGTGGGGAGTGGAAAACCAAGCGAGGTCCTTGCTGGCGGATATTGACTTCAGCGCGACTTTGCTCCACGGCATGCTGGGTTTCCTGCTCTTCGCTGGAGCCCTGCACGTGAACCTGGAAGACCTGATGCGGCAAAAGTGGGTTATTAGCTCACTGGCCACAGCCGGCGTGCTGATCTCTGCATTGGTCGTAAGCGGCCTGACCTGGATGGCACTGCAGTGGCTTGGTTTGAAGCTTTCCTTTATCTACTGCCTGTTGTTTGGCGCTTTGATCTCCCCCACCGACCCCATCGCAGTGCTCGGCATTCTCAGAAGCGCCGGAGCGCCCAAGAGCCTCGAGACCAAAATCACCGGCGAGTCGCTGTTCAATGACGGCATCGGCGTGGTGGTTTTCATTGTGCTGATGGGCATCGCCGAGGGAGCGCACGAGTTGGGCATGGCAGAGATTGGTCTTCTCTTTGCTCAGGAAACGTTGGGGGGCGCTCTGTTCGGTTTGGCAATAGGGTTGTTGGCCTACTGGATGCTCAAGGGCGTGGACAACTACTCGGTGGAGATCTTGATCACCCTGGCTCTGGCCACAGGGGGTTACGCCCTGGCCGAGGGATTGCACTTTTCGGCGCCCATTGCCATCGTTGTGGCGGGGCTCTTGATAGGCAATCACGGGCGTGCCTTGGCCATGTCAGAGAAGACGCGCGAGCACCTGGACACCTTCTGGGAGTTGGTCGATGAAGTCCTCAACGCCGTGTTGTTCGTCCTGATCGGACTCGAAGTGCTGGTGCTACAGTTTACCACCGGCTACCTGCTGGCGGGTCTACTGGCGATACCTATCGTGCTACTGGCGCGTTGGATAAGCGTAGGGATCCCGGTCAGCCTCCTCCGCATGCGCCGCGACTTCTCCCCAGGCGTGGTCAGGATCATGACCTGGGGTGGCTTGCGCGGTGGCATCTCGGTAGCGCTCGCCCTTTCGCTCTCCCCCGGCGTGGAGCGTGATGTTATTCTGGCGGTCACCTACACCGTAGTGGTCTTTTCCATCCTGGTGCAGGGCCTAACGATGAGTAGACTTTTTCGCCCTTAATCCTAAATGGGGGATATTCCACCGACACTGAGACGAAGCGGCCATCCCGCATGGAGTAGGTTTTGGTGAATCGTTCTACCGCCTTGGGGTCGTGGCTGGCCATGATAGCCGTTTTACCATAGCGCTCGGCCAGCAACGTGAATAAGTTCGCCATAGCGTCTGGTTCTCACTGTCCAGATTGCCTGTTGGTTCGTCTACCAATATGAGGGAAGGGTCGTTCGCTAATGCCAAGGACACGGCAACTCGCTGCTGCTCTCCGCCGCTCAGCTCTTCAGGCCGTTTATCCGCCTTTCCCTGAAAGAGGGTCAGTATAATCCAAACCGCCAGCCCTAAAACCACCAAGTGGGTTGATAAGAGATGCACGACTGACCTGATCTTCCTGAGATCCCAGATGACATTGGTAAGTCCGTAACCGGCTACTCCGGCGACCATGATTCCAACAACCAAGCCAATCAGGGCAGGGTAGATCACGCTCGATGAAAAGAACTGCAATATGAGGACGGGCGAAGCCCCCCGAATTCTCAGGATCGCCTATGTCAATGTAGCGTCAGCTTCCAAACAGATATGGACATTTATTCCGGCTTGGGGTAGTTCAGGTTTCAAATCAACGGCTCAGTAGAGGTTGGTGGGGTCTGAATAGAAAAAGATCAGAGGTGAGTGACATGATGCTAAAACTAGACTGCTTATTGCTAGGTGTGCAGGCGGTTTTTTTAGCTAATGTTTCTCTTCCAACCTACGGAAGAGACCAAGAGCAGGAACGGAAGGAACTGAATAGGCTCTCCAGGAGAAAAGAGGAGTTAGCCTTCTGCTTTTAAGGCCGGAGGACAAAAACCAATTTGGAAAAAAGTAACGGCAGCTGAGAGAAAGGTTTTTG
Organism: Deltaproteobacteria bacterium; assembly: GCA_027297485.1. Next base: position 749 of record JAPUHZ010000404.1, on the reverse strand, counting down.
CTTAGGCGTTAGCCCTGGATTTCGCTACTACTTGTTATACTTTCTTAAAAAGGCTTTGAACACTTGAACCAGAGGAGAATTCTGCCGGTCCTTATGAACGGTAATATACATGGTCCGTTTAAATTTAAGTTCCGGAACCTTTAGTACCTTCAGCCGCCCTGTCTTGAGGTCCGAGTCCACATAAGACTTAGAGATGACGCTGATGCCAATGCCGTTCGCCACTGCGTTCTTAATGGCATCCCTACCACCGAAAAGGATATCCAATTCTAGCGAGGGAATGAAAGGGAGTCCTCTGCCGGCAAAGATTCTCTCAACGGTATCACGCATTTGACTATCCTTCTTGCTGACAACAAAACGCTCCCTTGCAAGAAGCTCTAGAGAGATGGAGTGTTTTCTAGCAAGCGGATGATTGGGTGGCGCAATTACCACAACCTCCTCCTCACGGTAAAGCTCGCTAAATAATAGAGGGGAATGAGGGGCCCGGGCCACGACGGCTAGCTCCAGATCCCCATCTAGGAGTTGTTTCTGCAAACTCTCACTTCCTTGGATCCGTAAGGTGACATCGACCCCGGGATGGTTTTTTTTGAATGCCTGGATGATTACGGGAAGAAAAGATGCCGCAGCAAGGGCTGAGCCACCAACCGAGAGTTTGCCTTTCTTTAGCCCTTTAATTTCGTCTACGGCCTCATTAATCCCATCCACTTCGGCGAGGATCCTTTCGGCACGATGAACCAGCTCCTCCCCAGCTC
>JAPUHZ010000403.1 GCA_027297485.1 Deltaproteobacteria bacterium | reverse complement strand
TCTCTTGCAATAAACTGCTCCAGGTCCGGTAGTGGTTTATCCTTAGGCCAATTGCCTCTTTTTATCATGCGTTTGACCCGCGATTGGAATAGTTTCTTGAAAAGATCTTCGGGAAGGTCCGGGCCATATTGGTCAAAGACTTCCTCATAAACCCCCACAGCTTCCCTCCTATCCTTCATCCCAAAATACTTTTTAATAACGTCGACCGTGCCTTCTTTGTTCGTTATCATGTATTGTTCGGCCTTCGCTATTGCCTTGATGAACCTTTTACATGTCGCTCGATTGTTTTTAAGGAAGTCCTTATGAACCCAGAAGCTCCCGCCCAATCGAGGCAAATACTGCCCTGTCCTCAGGAGTACCTTGAAGCCGGCAACCTTGGCCTTTGCCGCATGGGGAAACGAAAGTGCTCCACCTTGAATATCCCCGTTAATTAGGGCTGCAATCCTTTCAGCTTCACCGCGAAAGCTAATGACCTTATAGTCCTTCCCTACTTGCAAACCAAAATGTTCGGCTAGCACGATTTCGGCCTCATCATAATCTGCACTCCCAGGTCGGCCCAGACCTAAGGTTTTGCCCTTTAAGTCTTTAACTGTCTTGATGCTTTTTGGAGTGGTTATAGTCCATTGAGAGATCAATGATTCACCGACAAGGTAAATGATAGGAGCGCCCCTTAGTGCGGCTACTGATCCTCCGCCCGGTATAGGGACAAAGTCTATCTGTTTGGCAATTCCCGCATTGAGAAGGGCCTTACCGCTCATGGCCACATATTTGGCATCCAGCCCTTCCCTTTTGAAAAAGCCCTTGTCCATGGCAACATAGGAAGGAATATGAAATCCGCTTCCTGATGTTGTCCTGCCTACGGTGATTTTGCTCCTCTGCGCAGTCACAGATGTGGTCGAGAAGACCATGGCCACGGCCACGATCACTGCAACCATCATGGCCCTTAAACTCACTGATACGGCTCTAGGATTGAACGTTCGCATGGCTTTTCTCCTTTCATCTCGTGTTATGTTTAGCCGCCTTCACTTGTATCAGATTTCCCCTCTTGTCGATCTTCCAACTGCGGCCTAAAGCTATCTCTGGGAAGCCTGAAATGCAATAGAATGTTTGGGTAATTTTTGGGTGATTGACAGCACCCTTCACCCTGACCTAATCTGGTCCGGCAATTTAAAGATGGGAGGATCAACTATGACGGTTTTAGTTACTGGAGCCGGACTTATAGGATGCCACTTCGCAAGGCGGATGGTCGAAGCCGGCCAGAAGGTTGTTCTCTATGATTTGTCTCCCAATCGGGAATATATCCAGAAAATCGTTGGCAATAACGGAGTAGAGATCGTAGCCGCAGATATACGGGACTTACCGGCTTTGATTAACGCGCTCAAAAAATTCAGCGTGGACACGGTGGTCCACACCGCTGGCCTGATCGGGAAAAGAGTAGCGGAAAACTCCTATACGGGCACGACCAATAACATTCTGGGAACTATTAATGTTTTGGAGACAGCAAGGCTCCAAGGCTTGAGGAGAGTAGTTTACGTCAGCACCTTTGGCGCCTACGACCGGTCCAAGATCAAAGAGGGTCCTATCCGTGAAGACTTCCCTATAGGTGGCCACAACTTCTACACTGTTACGAAGGTCTGTTCAGAACATTTGGTTCATGCCTACGCTGCATCTTATAATCTCGATATAATTATTATCCGCCCGTCCGGAGTTTTTGGCCGGGGTCATTTCTTAGGGGGATCATCGGTCGGGATGATCATGCGTGATTTGGTGTTGAACGTGATCAAGGGTGAACCTTTTACCATTGACGCAAAGAGATACTTCACTAACGAGTATGTCTATGCCAAAGATGCCGCCCTGGCTATCGATCTGGCCTGTACCGCTAAAGATCCCAAGCAGAGGATCTATAATGCCGGGAGCGGCGTGGTAACCAGAGCTGAGGACCTTGCCCAGGCCGTGCGCGCATTAGCTCCCAAGGTCCAGGTCAAAGTAGTTGAGGCCGGTAGCGAGGATAAAGCTAGAGGGTTTCCCCTCGATCTCAGTCGCTCCAAGGCCGAACTGGGATACAGCCCGCAGTTTCCTATGAAAGAGGCCCTGCGAGATTATATGGAGGAGCTAAAAAAAGAAGGTTAATCTTCTTTCAGCCTGGCGGATCGCCTGTGGCAGTAATCAAGTGGGCTCGCTAAGCCCTTACAGCTTTACGCGACTCGTTCGGGTATGCCCGGCAGAGCGCAACCCACTTTTTTGCCATCTCCTTGGCCCTCTCCTTGACCGCATCGGGGACAATCCTAAAAGGTGGCCTAAGGGGTCCGGCATAACAATAACCCGACTCGTTGATGGCTAGCTTGCAGGAGCTTTCACGCCAGTAAAGATCGGTGGTGAAACTCCCATCCCCCACACGCATCGCCTCAGCCATACCCATGCAGATCTTCTTTGCCCTTTCCCAATCTCCAGCCCGACAGGCGTCGCGCGCCTGGATCACAGGGCCAGGCCCCATCCAGGCATGAATCGACCAGCAGCCGGCCGCCCCTAGCATCGCGTAAGGGTAAAGCTGGGTCTGTAAAACAAAGACGTTGATCTTTCCTTGGATAATATCCTGGAGCTTCATGAAGGCCATCGGATCCCGGTGGCTGTCCTTCATGGCCACAATGTTAGGCTTGGTTACCAGCTTGCGGAAGGCCTCTACGGGAATCGCTATGTGGTGCAGCGGCGGGTTATGATAAATCATGATGTTCAGCTTTGGAAAGGCCTCTGCTATGTCAAAGAAATACTGCACGGCATTGTCCACGGTCGAAGGAAAATAGAAAGGAACCCCGGTCAGCACACCGTCAGCCCCTGACTCGGCGATAAACCTCATCTTCATCATCGCCTCGCGGGTGTTGAGGCTCGTGCAGCCAATAAACACCGGTACACGCTTACGCACAGCGCTGACCGTGGCCTCAATGAGCTTCTGCTGCTCCTCCCAAAGAAGCGTATGAAATTCCCCGAAGCTACCGGTCGTGGCGATCACATCGATACCGTCCTGGATGATCCTATCGATGCCACTTTTCAACGCCTGCGTGTCTATGGTGTCCGTCTGATGAACGGAATCTCCATCGGCAGTCGTAAAGGCCGGCATCATGGCCAGAACCCCTTGAACCTCGTTTGCAGTTAACATAGGTTTTTCTCCTTGGCCGAAGCGTACCCTAGTCCTTTATCATTCAAACGCTCCGGGACCATCTTAGCACCCAGCCTTGCCAAAAAGCTCACCTAATCTTTCAGCCAGAAGCGAAATAAAAAGTAGAAGGCGGCAATCCCATCCTTCCAGGTGATCTTTTTTCCCTCCGCGTAGGTTCGACCATAATAGGAGATGGGGACTTCGTAGAAACGGCACTTTCTTTTGGCCACCTTCACTGTGATCTCCGGTTCAAAACCGAATCGCTTTGACTTGATCTCGATATTTTTTATGATCTCGGTTCTAAAGACCTTGTACCCGACCTCCATGTCAGAGAGGTTGAGATTCGTGAGCATGTTAGAAAAAAAAGTAAGAATCTGGTTGCCCACATAATGCCAGAAAAAAAGGACTCGGTGCGCTCCGCCGCCGTAAAATCGTGTCCCGTAGACGACGTCCGCCCTCCCTGCCAGGATCGGCTCCAATAATCTCATATAGTCCTGAGGATCATATTCCAGGTCCGCGTCCTGGATGATAACGACGTCCCCGGTGACGTGACGCAGGCCAGATTTTATGGCAGCCCCTTTCCCTTCGTTGATTGGCTGGAAGCACACCTTGAGCTCGTTGAGGAGATCAATCCCTGGTTTCGTCTCCGCCTCGAGACGTTTGAGGAGATCCGCAGTCCCGTCAGTGGAGCCATCGTCAATAACGATGATCTCTTTGGGCAGCCGGATACTCCGCACCCGACGGATGGCCTCCTCTATGGTGTTAACCTCGTTAAAGACAGGGACCAGAACAGAGAGTTTCACTGTTCGAACTCGCGCTTTTTGAGTTCCCGGATAAAGGCCGAGAGGTTGGCATCATTGTTGACAACTTCGTTGATCTTATCCTGAAACTCGGCAGCGGCCCGCTCCAAAGGACCGATATCCACTCGAAGACCTAGCCACTGAGTGAGTCGTAGCACCAGGGCTAGTGCCCCCCTTGGGTTTGACGAGGCAGAAAGATAATGAGGCAGGGCAGCCCAAAGGCTTACGTTCGGCATGCCTATTCTGCGGCACGCATTGCTCAAAACCCCTACCATCCCCGTGGGCCCTTGATACCTGGACGGGAGAATATCAAGCTCTCGCATCAGCTTGTCGTCCGTTGCAAAGCCCGTCAGAGGAACCGCACGAGTGTAAAGGACCTCATCGAGGTACGCGCCCAAGGTGACGATCCTCTCTATCCCGCATTCCCGCACCAGTCGGAGGATAGTTTCACAGAAGGCCCTCCAGCGCAGTTGGGGCTCGGCCCCAATCCCGAAAACAAAATCCCGTTCCGCACTAATCCCCGAGCCATAGTAGAAATCATAGGATGGCCAATGGATTTCCCTTTGCATCCCCTCGGTGAAACGAACCACTGGACGCTGTATGGAAAAGTCGTAGAAATCCTCAGGATCGATGCTCGCAAATTTGGTAGCGATGAACTGTTCTGTCAGGTAACGAACTGCAGTGGTCGCTGAAGCACCCGCGTCACTCCAGCCCGAAAAGGCAAGGATCAATACAGGATGCTTCAGTGATGGCCGACTCTCAAAGTTGATAGGATCAGTACTCATCCGTCTTTATCTACCATACTTGCGCCCACTTCCTCCACTCTCACGAAATCCGCGCCTTAAGCCAAACGGAAGGCAGTGAGAAACAGAAGTCGCTCAGCACTACTATGACTTCGGTGTCTGGTTTGCTATATTATCAATGCTGCTCATGAAAGTGAAAGAGCATAATGACCAGAGCCATCCCCCTTTCCATAAGAACGAGCTCTTGTTCGGCCACGACTCCACCCCAGCCCTAATCGGCTTTGAGGTGGAAGGCCTTGATAGTATCAGGATTTTTTATCGCCAGGGGACCCTTACCCTGTCAGAGTCGGTGCCTTTCCGTCCTTTCCTTCTCCTAGAGGGTGAGAAGTGGTTGAAGGGATGGAAGGGAGAAGTGGAGATCGAACCTCTGATGGGAAGTGGAGCGTTTAACCGTCTGGCTTTCTTTCCAAATCTGAAGCAATTAGAGGAAGCGAAATCCTACCTCCAGAAAAAAAGTGGCAGGAATCCTTCCGCCCCGGCTGCCCCCTATCTGTACATCAACGATCCCGTGCATCAGTTCCTTCTCACTTCCGGCAAGACCCATTTCTTGGGCATGAGCTTTGGCGAGCTAAAGCGAATGCAAATCGATATTGAAACCTACTGTCAGCCCGGTTTTGAATTTCCTAACGCGGCACGAGAGTCGGACCGGATTACTGCTATTGCACTCTCTGACTCGACGGGTTGGGAGAGGCTGATATCTGGAAAGGAATATGAAGAGGCAGAGATGGTGCGGGAGATGGTGCGG
>JAPUHZ010000402.1 GCA_027297485.1 Deltaproteobacteria bacterium | reverse complement strand
GAAAAGGACCCCCCACCATGCCGCCCCATACCGCCGTAAGTATCCACAATAATTTTCCGCCCAGTCAAACCGCAGTCCCCTTGGGGCCCTCCTATCACAAAGCGACCCGTAGGGTTTACATGGTAGACCGTATCTTTGGTTAGATATTCTGCGGGTATGACGGCCCGGATGACGCCATCGACGACGGTGTCTCTGAGTTTTTCGTAGTCTGCCTCAGGGGTGTGCTGCGTTGAGATCACCACGCTTTGGACTTGCACGGGTCTGCCATCGCGATATTCCACTGTCACCTGAGATTTACTGTCGGGCCTGATGAAAGGCGCCTCGCCGCCCTTACGGATCTTGGCCAAATACTTGACCAGACTGTGGGCCATCTGAATAGGAAAAGGCATGAGCTCCGGGGTCTCCTCGCAGGCATAACCGAACATCATCCCTTGGTCCCCGGCTCCCTGTTCTTTGTGCAATCCCTCTCCTTCGCTTACTCCTTGAGAAATATCCGGTGACTGGCTTTCTACAGCGGTCATGATAGCGCAGGTGTTGCCATCAAATCCCATCGCCGAGTCGGTGTACCCGATATCACGCACGACGTCACGGGCTATCCCGCTGTATTCTACCTTTGTCTTGCTTGTAATTTCTCCGGCGACCACGATCATCCCTGTTTTCGTGAGGACTTCGCAGGCTACTCGGCTGTCCGGATCTCCACTCAAATGGGCATCAAGGATGGCATCGGAGATCTGATCGCAAATCTTGTCCGGATGCCCCTCGGAAACGGACTCTGAGGTAAAGAGAAAACCCTTTGTTGCCATTTAGTGCGCCTCCCGGAATGCTGTCTCTAAAAACGGAATCATTCTCCTATATCGGATATGAGAGACGGAATCAAGGTCACTCGCTCTCATAGAATTTTTTCCCAATGAGCTTTTCAACGGCACGCACTGCCTCCTCTGCATCTTTCCCCTTCGCCTTCACGTGGATCTTGCTTCCTTTGGTGGCGGCCAAGGTGAGCACCCCCATAATGCTTCTCGCGTCTACTTCCTGGCCATGTTTGGAGATCTTCACCTCGGCGGAAAAACGGTTCACTGTCTGGACCAAAAGGGCAGCGGCCCGGGCATGCAGGCCGAGTTTGTTCTTGATTTCAAGTTTTTTGGCTGCCTTGACCATCCATTTATTTATCGATGTCTCTGTGCTTTACGTGTATGCGAAACCGTTTCCCGTCTAACCTTTTTTTCAACTCCTCTACCAGGACCACAGACCGATGCTTTCCCCCGGTGCACCCGAGGGCGAGAGTCAGGCTGCTCTTTCCCTCCCGTTCATATTGAGGGAGGGTAAATTCTAGCAGGGAGTAAAGCCGATCCAAAAAGGTATGGGTCTCCTCACGTCGCAGCACAAACTTCTCCACATCGGATTCTAGCCCGTTCTTACCCTTGAGAGTGTCCACGAAAAAGGGGTTGGGGAGAAAGCGCACGTCAAGGATCATATCCGTGTCGTGCGGGATACCATATTTATAGCCGAAGGAGGTTAGAAAAATGGCCATCTTGCGCGGACTTAAAAACTGGCTGAAATACTGCTCCATCTCCTTCTTGAGTTCATGGACATTGAAATCGCTGGTATCAATAATCTTATCAGTCAAGGCCCGCATCCCCTCCAAGGCCTTCCGTTCGTGGGCAATCCCCTCAAGGACCGGAGCCTCTCCGGCGAGGGGATGCGGACGGCGGGTCTCACTAAAGCGGCGCAAAAGGACCTCATCGGTGGCATCAAAAAAAAGGACCTCCACCCGGTGCCCTGCCGCGCGCATCTCGGCCAAGACTTCAGGCCAGGATTGAAAGAAGTGGCCTCCCCGAAGATCAACCCCCAGAGCGATCCGCTTGATCCCTTCCTGATAACCTTGGCACAGATCAATAAATTTAGGGATCAAAAGGACCGGCAGGTTATCAATGCAGAAGAAACCGTTATCTTCTAGGGCGCGAATGGCAACACTCTTTCCCGAACCGGAAAGTCCGGTGACAATAATAATCTCGAGACCATCAACCATAAGAAATTAGCCTCCAGCCGTCAGCCACTAGCAAGACGATCAAAAAAGCTGAAAACTGACCCGCTAATAGCTGAACGCTGCACTAAAACTTCTGGTCTTCTTCTTTGATTGCGTTGAAGATCTCTTCTCTGGTTTTACCATTCAGGAGCCGTGCCCGAAAGGTTGTGTCTTTAAGCAAACGGGAAATCCGGGCCAGGGCCTTTAGGTGGTCTGCCGCCGAGTTTTCCGGCGCTATCAGGAGGAAAAAGAGGTGAGTTGTGCCTCCATCTAACGAGTCAAAATCCACGCCTTGAGAACTGCGGGCAAAGACCGCAGAGACCTGCTGGACACTGGGCATCTTTCCGTGCGGTATCGCCACCCCCTCGCCAATCGCCGTGCTGCTGATCTTTTCCCTCTCGAGCAGCACCTCAAGCAACCTCCGGGCATCCATGGACTGATCATGAGAGGCCATCCACTCTGCCATCTCTTTCAAGACCGTATTCTTATCCCCACCCTTGAGATCGGGAATAACCATAGCGGCATCCAAAAAATCCGTAATCTTCAACCCTTTATCTTTCTCCTTCGTGATTTAGTTTGATACTTCGTCTTGTACTTCCTGACCTGCCGCTCGATCTTGTCCATCACGAGATCGATGGCCGAGTAGAGATCGGCCGTTTCCTCCCGTCCGTGGATGGTCAGCCGGCGCGTTTGCAACGTCACCTCGGCGAGTTGTCGGTTCTTTGAATCCACAGAAAGGACCATGTGGGCCTCCAATGGACTGGAAAAATATTTACCGATTTTATGCGCCTTCTCTTCGGCATAGCGTTTCAGGGCATGGGTCGGCTGCGTGTGGCGGAAGGTCACGGAGACTTTCACGTCTGTCATGGCTCCCCTCCCGTCACCTACTTCCGCGAATACGGCTGCCGTCGCTTCGAAGAAGGAAGGATCCTCATAGCCTCACGGTACTTGGCCACGGTGCGCCGGGCGATATCAATCGCTTGTTGACTGAGGAGCACGGCAATGTGTTGGTCACTATAGGGTTTCCTAGGATCCTCCGTTGAGATGATGCTGCGGATTTTGTCCTTCACGCTTTCAGAGGCCACATCCTCCCCATTACTTACCTTAAGACTGCTTTGGAAAAAATATTTGAGTTCAAATAGTCCCTGCGGGGTATGGACAAACTTATTGGCTGTAGCTCGACTGACCGTAGACTCATGCATGCCAACCTCCGCAGCTACATCCCTAAGCACCATCGGCTTCAAATGGCTCACTCCATGGTCTAGGAAATCGCTCTGAAATTTAAAGATACTCTGGGTTACGCGGTAAAGAGTCTGTTGCCTCTGACGGATACTCTTGATCAACCACGTCGCCGCCCGCACCTTTTCTCGAAGGTACTGTCGAGCTTGGTCTTCTTCTCCTCCCTCCTGGCCGACCATACGTCGGTAGAGAGAACTGACCCGTAGACGGGGAACCCCTTCGTCGTTAAGAAACACCACGTATTCATCGTCTACCTTCTCCACGGAGACATCGGGGATAATCGTGCGGATCTCTTCTTCCTCGAAGCCTCGAGCCGGCTTGGGCTCCAGAGAGCCAATCAGGTGAGAAGCCGCTACGACCTCTTCCACTGAGAGACCGAGTGCTCGGGCCAGATTCTCATAACGTTTGGTCTCCAACTGTGAGAGATGGTCAGAGACAATCCGTGCCGCCAGGCTGCTACCGAGATCGAGGTTCTCTAACTGAATCAGAAGGCACTCTCTTAGGTCACGCGCAGCGACACCTACAGGGTCAAAACGCTGGATCCGCTTTAAAACGGTCTCTACCTCTTCCGGCGCAGCCTTGGTGGTCTGACAGACTTCTTCCAGAGGGAGGGCAAGATAACCGTTTTCATCTAGGTTGCCGATGAGATAGAAACCGATCGTCTCTTCACGCTCGGTGAGTCTCGAGAGGCGGAGTTGCCACACCAGATGATCTTCTAGTGATGTCTTCTTGGTCAGGGTATTCTCCCACGAGAAGGGGCCCTCGTCCTCTTCGCGGGAGGCCTCTGCAGTCAAGGATCCGTGGACGGAATTGGAGTGGGACTCCATATAGTCTTGCCATTCCAGGGTGCCGATCTTGTCCGCCGCCGACAGCTCCCGAGTCGTTCCGAGCTCCGTCATCGTCTCCGGCCTTTCCACTTCGCCTTCCAGGTTGGCCTCCTGTTTCTTGTCCGTATCTTCTGCCTCTTCTGGGGGACCCTCTTCCAGTACCGGATTTTCCTGCAGCTCTTCCGAAATCAACTCTTCCAACTCAAACCTGGAGAGCTGCAGCAGCTTGATCGCCTGCTGGAGCTGAGGCGTCATGACTAGCTGCTGCGCAAGCTTTTGTACCTGTCTGAGTTCAAGGGCCATAGCTAAAGTCTAAAGCCTTCTCCGAGATAGATTTTGCGGGCCTTAGGGCTGGATGCGATTTTCTCCGGGGACCCTTCTTCCAGGACCATCCCTTCGTTTATGATGTAGGCGCGATCGCAGATCCCTAAGGTCTCACGCACATTGTGGTCTGTAATGAGAACTCCAATGCTGCTGATAGTCAGCTTGCGGATAATTTTTTGAATGTCTGCTACTGCAATAGGATCCACCCCCGTAAAGGGTTCATCCAAAAGGACAAAGAAGGGGGAGAGCACCAAGGACCGAGCGATTTCTGTCCTGCGCCGCTCTCCTCCGGAGAGGGTATAGGCTTTATGTCGGGCGAGGTGGGAGATCCCGAGCATACGCATCAGCGCCATGCACCGCTCCTTTTGTTCCTGCACGCTGAGATCGAGGGTTTCGAGAATCGCAAGAAGGTTCTTCTCCACGGTGAGCCGGCGGAATACAGAAGACTCCTGAGGGAGATAGCTGATCCCCGCACGCGCCCGTTGATAGATTGGCATCGATGTTAGATCCTTGCCGTTCAGAAAGACCTTTCCCTCATCCGCATGCACTAAGCCGACCATGATATGGAAGGTCGTAGTCTTCCCGGCCCCGTTGGGACCGAGGAGTCCGACCACCTCTCCTCCGTTGATTTCCAGGTTAACCCCATTGACCACGCGGCGGCCATTATAAGACTTCGTTACCCCTTCGGACTTAAGAACGCTCATCGCTCCTTGCATGGGCCTGGCTGCCCTTTCTCTTGCCCTTTCAGCTCTTCAGGAAAGATGACGGCCTTGACCCTCTTAGACCCTCCCTCCACCACAGCACGATCCTGTTCAATGAAAAAGGTAATGTGAGAGCCCGAGATCTGACTCTTCCCTAGGCATAGTACAGGGTTACCGGTAAACGTAATCGTCCGATCCTTGCCGTTGAAGACTGCCTTCGCTCCTATCGCCACTCGGCGCCCCTGGGTTACGTGAACCTTACCTTCAGCTATAATTTTTTTAATTCCTTTCATATCAGGACTGTAGTAAGCGGTTAGAGCCTCGCTCTTCATCGTCAGCTCTCCCTGTTGGGTAACCACATGACCCCTATAGGTGATAGTGTTTTCCGTCCGGTCCATCTCCATCCGGTCCGAGGTAATAAAGATGGGATCTGCCTCTCCAGCAAAGGCAAAGGAATGAACAAAGATCAAAAAGCACACCATTAGGCATAGTCCATACACCCAATGCCACAGACTATCGCCCGGCTTCCTTCTTTCCATTAGATCTGGTCCTCTTGTTTCCCAACTGCTCCGGCTGGAGCTTGGTCTTTACCTTCTGAAGCAAGCGAAACTTCTCATCTTGCAGGGAGATCTCCATTCCTATTCCCTCTAACTCCAGCCCCTCTCTCCTTATAATCACCTTTGCGGGTGAGATCATTTGATCCGTGCTCTTAAGATAGAGAATTTCGTCCGTCTGCAAAACGAATCCCTGATAGTTAACTCGGATCTCACCTTGTAATTGCATCTTCTCCATATCCTGATCGGTAAAGAAGAGACGGCCTTCGTTTCCCGTGACCTCTATAGTGTCTCCGCTTTTGGCATAAAAAACGATTCGGGGTCTTTTAATCACCACCTCTTTCTCTGCCTTGAAATAACGGGCCTCCTCACCAGCCACCTCCCATACCTTTCGCCCCCCTTCGACCTTCGTGCGACGGAAATCCATTACATGGAGAGCGGCCTCGGGGACATAATCCAAAAATGCGAGGCGGTTTTTCCGGATGTTCTCGGTTACTTTATAGGCTACTAGACCTAGAGAGGCGAAGATCCCAATAAGGAGGAAAACTCTTAAGCCTTTGTGCTTCATAACAACAGCGAATCCAGAGAAAAAATACCATCTTTTTCGAAGGCTGTAAAGCAGACAGGCACGAAATTTGCTTAATTACAGGATTTGCTGGATTTTTGACAGATCCTGAGGCAAGAAAAAATCAGTTGCGGTAATACCCTTGCGTGACCTCTCCCCATTTCCCTTGAGCCCTAAGCAAAAGCTCAACAACCTCCCGCACCGCCCCGCGCCCCCCTCCCCCTGCAGTTACATAGTCCACTACCCGCTTTAGTTCCCTCCAGCAGTCTTTCACGGTCATAGCCAGTCCAACCTTTCTCAAGATAGGAAGATCCACAATGTCATCTCCCACATAGGCGATCTCCTGATCCTTGAGGCCGGTCTTTTTCTTGATTTTCTCATAGCACTCAACCTTGTTGTAAACCTTTTGGTACACCATGCGAATCCCGAGGTCTTTGGCACGATGGCTCACCACCTTAGAGGAGCGCCCTGTTATCAGCCCGACCTGAATGCCGGCGCGCATCAGGAGCCTGATCCCATGTCCATCTCGGACATCAAAACGTTTGACCTCCTCCCCCCGATTGTCCACAACGATCCCCCCATCGGTTAAGACTCCATCCACATCCAGCAGCAGAAGTTTTATCTTCTGGGCTTTCTTTCGGATCTCAGCAGGGACGCGTCTCACGGTAAGAATTAGACAATGCCGGCTTTCAAAAGGTCATGAAGGTGGACGATACCCATGGGCCTCCGCCCGCCATCCTGCAAAATAAAGATTGAGGTAATCGCGTGTTTCTCCATCACCGCAACGGCCCGAGCCGCAAGGGCCTCGGCAGGTATGGTCTTGGGGCTACGGCTCATCAGCTCCTTCGCCTTGAGACGGAAGATATCACCCTTGCTCTCTAGCCCTCTCCTCAAGTCTCCGTCAGTGATCACCCCAATCAAGTCACCTCGGCCATCGATTACCCCGGTCACCCCAAGTCGCTTAGAGGTAATTTCCAGAAGGGTCTCCTTCATTGGAGTCTCTTCAGCCACCACCGGTAGCTCTTCATCACGATGCATCAGATCTTCGACCCGGAGAAGGAGCTTACGCCCCAAAATCCCACCCGGATGTCTCAGGGCGAAGTCTTCTTCCCTAAACCCCTTTTTCTCCAAGAGGACAACTGCCAGAGCGTCACCCAGCGCCAGCGCCGCGGTCGTGCTTGCCGTAGGCGAAAGGCCCAGAGGACATGCCTCCTCTTTGACCCCCGCATCCAAGATCACATCTGCAGCCCGGGAGAGGGTCGAGTTGTGATTGCCGGTTATCACGATGAGCTTCGAGCCCAGGCGCTTGACGATCGGGAGGAGCTTCAAAATCTCATCGGTCTTGCCGCTGTTGGAGACGGCCAAAACGACATCCCCTTTCATGATCATTCCGAGATCGCCGTGGACTGCGTCGCCGGCATGGAGAAAAAGCGATGGGGTCCCCGTGCTGGAGAAAGTAGCGGCGATCTTGCGACAAATGAGGCCTGATTTTCCCAGCCCGGTCACCACCACCTTTCCCTTGCAGCTATAGAGCAGATCCACGGCTCGAATGAAGCTCTCGTCGAGCCGTTCGATCAGAGAAAGAATCCCCCGCGCCTCTATATCGAGCACATCCCGGGCCCGTTTGAGAATTTTAGCAGCGTCCATCATCCTCTAACTTCTCTTTAAAATTCCATCAATCTCTTTGAGCTGTTTGAGTAACGCCTCCACCTCTTTCAAGGGAAGGGAGTTGGGCCCGTCACTCAGCGCGTGGTCCGGATCCTCATGGACCTCCATGAAAAGCGCATCAATCCCAACGGCCACCCCGGCTCGGGCCAAGGCAGTAATAAACTGCCGCTCACCTCCTGAGGCCTTTCCGACCCCCCCCGGGAGTTGGAGGCTATGGGTGGCATCAAATACTACAGGATAGCCCAACTCCTGCATCACTACCAGGGATCGCATGTCTGAAACTAGGTTGTTGTATCCGAAGGTGACTCCCCGTTCGGTTACCATGATCTGTTCATTGCCGGTTGAAACGATCTTCTCTACCACGTTTCGCAGGTCCCAGGGGGCCAGGAATTGCCCCTTCTTGATATTCACCACCTTTCCTGACCGGGCCACCGCGATGACAAAATCGGTCTGGCGGCAGAGAAAGGCGGGAATCTGGAGCACATCCGCAACCCCTTTGACCCAATCCACCTGCTCTTTTTCATGAACGTCGGTCAGGATAGAAACACCGACCTCCTTTTTCACCTCAGCCAGGATCTTGAGCCCTTTTTCGATTCCGGGTCCGCGGTAGGATTCGAGAGAAGTACGATTGGCCTTGTCATAGGAGGATTTATAGATGAATGGGATGCCGACACGGTCCGCCACCTGCTTAAGAAAAGAGGCATGTCGGAGGGCAGATTCCCTTCCCTCAATCACACAGGGACCGGCGATTAACGCAAGGGGTCGTCCTGCGCCGATCTCAAAGCCTCC
>JAPUHZ010000401.1 GCA_027297485.1 Deltaproteobacteria bacterium | reverse complement strand
GTCACGACATCCCCCACGCTCTTTTTGCGCAAACAGTCCGCCACAGCCGTCATAATGAGGAGATCGGTGCCGGAGGCGTCAAAAAGCTGGCCCGCTTCTTCCACCGTAATATCCTCTCCTGCCAGGGCTCGATCCAGAATGTGTCCGATGGCGGGCGTCACACCCGACAAAAGGGTATCGAGTGACGCCTGGAGGTGGAGAAATGTCATGGTGAGACTCTATCCCTTCACATTTAGAAAAACAACGAGGGTATAGCGATCTCTTTTATATTTGTTCCTATTTCTCTGTCCAGTAGCGTGCAAACTCCTGGAGGTAGGTGAGGCTGGAGAGGTCTCGCATCCGATCGAGAAAGACCTTGCCGTTGAGGTGGTCCCATTCATGTTGGATGACCCGGGCATGAAAGCCTGAGGCCACAAAATTCAATTTCTTGCCATTGCGGTCTCGGGCCCGCACCTGGATACTTTTGTAGCGCGGGACTTTACCTCTTAGCTCAGTGATGCTCAGACAACCTTCCCAGTCCTCCTCCATCTCTTTGGAAAGCGGAGTGACCTTTGGGTTAATCAACACAGAAAGGGGGACTCGCGGTTTTTGCGGGTAGCGAGGATTGTCGGCAACCTCCAGGACAGCAACCTGTTTAGCCTCGTGCACCTGCACTGCGGCAAGGCCAACCCCATCATGTTCCTTCATGGTTTCGATCATATCATCGATAAATTTCTGGATTTCTGCGGAATTGATTTGATCGATAGATAAGTTGTCGGCGATTCCGCGAAGAACTGGGTTTCCAAGTCTCGCTACTTTGAGTATGGACATGGATTTTTCTTAGCATAGCTGAAAAACTAGAGAAAGGTGTAGAATGAACTTTGCACCAGTGGGTCTTGACAATATAGACTTATTAGGTCTATCTTAATTAAGGCTTGTAACTTACGTGGAACATGGCAATGTTGAAGAGGCGGGAGCGGAAAAGGAGGAAAGATTTCATTAGAGGCTAGGAAAAACATTTTAAGCGAGGCCGGCTCTATGAAAGCGTTAAAAAAGGAAACAGAGAGAAGCTCACTGATGCACGTGGGACGGCGCGTTGATTATGCGGTTCGTGCCCTTTCTTATCTCGCTGCCCATCCCGTAGGAAAAATAATCAGCAGAGCGGAAATTGAAAAGAAGCAAGCCATCCCATCCCACTATCTCTCCAAGATCATGAAGGATCTCGTCACCGGGGGATTTGTGGACTCGTACACCGGATCCAAGGGGGGATTCAGCTTAGCGAAGTCCGCAAAGGAGATCAGTATTAAAGAGGTCTACGAGAGTGTTGAGGGGCCGCTAGTTCTCATGCAGTGTCTGGATAGGGGAGAAGGGTATTGCCCCTATTGCTCAGTGTGTAGTCAGATTTCGATTTGGGAGAGAGCCCAGAGCCTTTTAGCAGATTATTTTGCTAGCGTTTCCATCGGTGAGATCGCGGATCGGGAGGGCCTGAGGGAGCGACTGGCTAGCGTTCACGGCTGATTTTTCTAGTTCCAGGGTGTATTCAGGACAACATCAGGGAAAACAGCCAGAGCACCATATTTTGAAGAGGATAAACGATGCTGAAAGTTAAGAACTTACATGCCAAGGCCGCCAACAACGAAATCCTACGGGGAATTAATCTCGAGGTGAACGCTGGCGAGGTTCACGCCGTCATGGGTCCGAACGGCTCGGGCAAGAGCACATTAGCCCACGTTCTCTCTGGACGGGAGAGCTACGAGGTGACGGCCGGTGAGGTGATCTACGACGGGAAGAACCTTCTGGAGATGGCTCCGGAAGACCGCGCTCGCGAGGGGATCTTCCTGGCCTTTCAATACCCCGTCGAGATCCCCGGGGTGAGCACGACTTACTTTCTGAAAGCAGCGCTGAATGCTATCCGGAAGCATCGTGGCCTCGAAGAGCTGGACGCCATCGACTTCCTGGCCCTGATCAAAGAAAAGATGAAACTGGTCGAGATGGACCAGGGCCTCCTAAACCGGTCGATCAACGAGGGGTTCTCTGGCGGTGAGAAGAAACGCAATGAGATCTTACAAATGGCGGTCTTGGAACCGAGGCTCGCCATCCTGGACGAAACCGATTCCGGTCTTGACATTGATGCCTTAAAGATAGTGGCCAGGGGCGTCAACTCACTCCGGAGCAAGGAGCGCGCTATGATCATCATTACCCACTACCAGCGGCTGCTGAACTACATCGTCCCCGACTACGTGCACGTGCTCTTTGACGGCCGAATTGTCAAGTCGGGCACGAAGGAGCTGGCCTTGGAACTCGATGCAAAAGGCTACGATTGGATCAAAGAGGAGGTCGAGGCTGTCCAGCAAACGAGAGTCTAGAAGGCGAAACCCGCACAATGTTGCAATCATCAGAAGTGAAGGACCATTATCTGTCAAGCTTTGAATTGTTCGAGAAGAACGGGGCGGCAAAGGGGCCGTCGTGGATCCACCCGATCCGCAGGGCGGCGCTCTCCTGCTTCGCCGAGCTAGGGTTCCCTACTACCCGGGATGAGGAATGGAAGTATACCAACATTGCCCCGATCGTGAAGATTCCTTTCAAGCCCGGTAAAGTTGAGATCAACGGGCTAACGGCAGATACGATTGCGCGTGTAACATTCGGAGAATTGACGGGCAGCCAGCTCGTCTTCGTAAACGGCTATTACTCGCGGGAGCTTTCATCGCTCCGGCCACTGCCGGAAGGCGTGAGGGTGGGGAGTCTTGCAGCGGCTCTCGATTCCGATCCAACAAGGGTGGAACCGTATCTGGCCCGATACGCCAGCTATCAGGATCATGCC
>JAPUHZ010000400.1 GCA_027297485.1 Deltaproteobacteria bacterium | reverse complement strand
TTTAGGTTGGTAACTGGCTTACCATCTCCGGCGATGTAGATGTCTTGATCTTCTTCCTGATTACCTCGGCGTTGGGGAAAAAGATTTTTCAAGGTCAGGCTTGACATGATAATTTTCTTAGCTGGCTTCTCACTTGTCAGGAAACTTGCGAGCGCCTTACCAAACTCCTCGCAGGCGCGCCCCTTGACGAAGGAGGGAATAACGAAGGGGACGGGGGCATAACTAAATCTTGAAGTTTTTTGGACAGATGCACTCACCTTCCCTGAGACCTGAAGCTGCCTGAGGTCCAGAATCTTTGCGCTCATAACCGCGATACGTTGCCATTTCCAGTGTGGCACTCTAGCTCTCACATACCTTGTGAGAGACTTCCCCTGTGAAACGGTTACTGCAATCAGATAGCGTAGACCCATGGGAGCGATGCGCTCTCGGAAGACCGGGTCACTCATGCGCTGATTCCACGGCTGGCCCAACACTTGTTCGGGGGTAAGATCCGGAAATGCGACACGGCGGAACTCGTTAGGGGGAACAACCCGCACAGTGGAAAGATTCTGCTCGTAAAAAGCATTGCTGATGCAGCCGACCACTTCGTTCTCCAGTTCGGGGGAGTATTTCCCCTCGAGCGTTGTTACTATGACTGTTATCGTATCTTTGGGTGCGAGCCCCATGCGAGCCTGTCTGATTTCATACACCTTGACCTTGGCTGCATTGGCAACTCCGACCCACAGCCACGCTAGGGCGAGGAGACCGACGACTAACAAGTACGTCTTCGGGATCGCAAAGCGACTAGTTTGCATTTACTCCTCCTACCATTGTGGACTTTGCATCTATGCAACATATCCTTGGCTACCTGGCCTGAGCCTTAACGACGAGCAGACGGTAACGGCGCTGCCGATCCGTGCCAAGCAGGCCCGATAGAACCCGGAGCCCCTAGACCTCCTGCGCCGAAGATCAACGAATGACGGACGCACCCACTTAACAGAGAGACAAGGAGCAAAGAAGAGAGGAACCATAGTAATGTGTTTTTCAGGTACGGAAGGCTTATGATGAGCACTTTCAAATTTGGCCTACGTATTAGCAGCATCGGAATCCTCCTTACTTTGTCGATTTTTCAATGAGCATGGACTGTGCCAGACAAATGCCTAGGGACTATAATTCGGCCAAATGTGTAGAACTGGTCGGATTTGTAGAGAAAAATTTAGGTTCCGCCTGCGAGATTGATTAGCGCAGGCAAGTTAATTGACTAAGGGGTTAGGCGGTGAGATAGAGGAAGTGCCTAAAGACCTTGGCACCCTGCTATTGGGAAACAAAGTCTGGGTTTTTGGGGAGGCTGGGGCAAGGAATATGCCAACCTAGGCAATGAACTTTGCACTTTGAATTCGGGAGTTGACAGCGCATAGACTAAAGACAATGGTTTGTTAGAAGTAATATAACAATGCAGGAATCATTTCGTTCAGAACGACTCCATATAGTTGGGATCAGGTAGGCATGTATCCTGGCCGGGTTGCTCCTATATCCTTCACAACTATTTTCTGCGCCCTTTGCTGGTGCCCCTGAGACTGGAAAACTCCAGGCAATTCTAAAAGAAAAACGATTTAAACTAAACGTTGACCATGGCGCGATTGTAAATGACGCACAGGGTAAGGAGGCCATACTTAAGGCGCTCGCCCCCTAGAAATACTCGGACTAGGCAATGTTCACTTGCTCGAATCCCGGAGGCTGTAAAGCTTCATCTTGTTTTGGAGGGTGGCTCGGCTTATGCCAAGGGATTTGGCCGCCCTGGTGACGTTTCCTCCCTCTTTAGAGAGAGCATCAAGGATAGCCCTTTTTTCTACGATCCCTGCCGATTCTCGCGAAATCCCCTTTAGATCCTTTACCCTGTCCCTGCTTTCATTTTCTGTTCCCCGGATCTCCGTGGGGAGGTCTTGAGTCTCGAGTGTCTCCCCTTTGCACACAACCATCATTCGCTGGATGACATTTTCCAACTCACGCACGTTGCCCGGCCAATCGTGAGCTATGAGCGAGGCTACAGCCTGAGGACTTATTCCACTGATTTGCTTGTTAATGTTCTGTTTGCGTTTCTCAATAATATGAGAAACCAGTAAAGGAATATCGTTAGCTCTTTCCCGCAATGAGGGAACAGCGATTGGGAATACATTAAGTCGATAAAAAAGATCCTGCCTGAATCGACCATTTTTGACGAGTTCTGACAGATTTTGATTGGTTGCTGCAATGATTCTCACATCTACCTTGATGGAGTCACTACCTCCCACGCGCTGAAACTCGCCTTCCTGTAAGACCCGTAGGAGCTTGACCTGAGTGCTTGGCGAGATATCTCCGATTTCATCCAGGAAGAGACTCCCTCCGTGAGCAACCTCGAAGATGCCCTTTCTCAGTGCGCTGGCCCCTGTAAAGGCCCCTTTTTCGTGGCCGAAAAGTTCGCTCTCAAGAAGGGTCTCAGAGAGCGCACCGCAGTTAATTGCAACAAACCTCCTCGTCTTCCGTGGGCTATTATAATGAATAGCCTTGGCAATCAGCTCTTTCCCGGTCCCGGTCTCCCCTTGGATCAACACGGTTATGTCGGTCTCTGCGATGGATCGAACCACATTGAACAGATCCTTCATCTTCTCACTCTCACCTATAATTCCAGAGAAGCTATACTCCCGCTCGATTTCCTGCCTGAGGCGGATGTTCTCCTGAGTCAGTTTCCTCTTATCAATATTCTGCTGCAGCATGCGCAAATGGGTCTGTTTCATCTGTTCCAGATGATTAAAGAGGAGGCGGGACACTTCTCTCCTGACATTTTCGGCAGGATCCTCCTTTTGCGGTTTTGATCCTCCTTTCCAATGGAAACGAAAGCGGGAATACGGCGCGTTATAGAGCTGCCCTTCCTTAAAGGCATAGGAAAGGGGTCCATGCCTCAGCTCTCCGGGCTGGACGATCTGGTAGGCAAACGTTGTCGCGGACTTCGCTTGATGGTCTAATTCCACCTGATGGGTAAGGACTTCAATTTGTCCTTCGGTTGGAACCAGAACCATGGCGTCGGGCGAGGCCTGCGTAAACTCCGGTGCCAGGGTAATCTTTTCAGATTTTAATTCTACTTTAACCGCCTCGACAGTCGATTGCTTTGATGACCCATGGGAGACAATGAGACGGTCCCTTTCGGTGGTCAAGGTAAACTCGGGAAACTCTTGTAAAATGTCGGCCATTCGAAGCTGGGAAATCTCTTCGATGCATTGCGTCTCATCGATAAAGGGGTAGAGGCGAGGGAATCCCTCGACAAAGCCCCGCAGGAGATAGATCGATCCCAGGGCAGGCCTGGCTATGGGGTCGAACTGGGCCAGAATATAGAGTTCTGGTTCAGGGTCACTCTTCTCAAAGGATTGTAATTTTATGTAATTGGCCTGTGCCGCTCCCCACAGACTGCAAAAGATGAGCGTCGAGCGGACATCATTCAAGACTTGAAAAATAATCTCAACGAGGGAGGGAAGATCTTTCTTGCCAGGATTAAAATAGGCCCGTGCGGCTTGATAGGCGAAATCCTTTCTTCCTGAGATCTTCTCGCCGTGTAATTCGAGTTCTCTGATCACCGAGAGGGGTGCCCAATTAGTGGCACCGGTTAGGAAGGACTCTGGATCTGCGGGCAACTCAAACCCCTCGATACCTTTGAAAAGCTCGGCGTAGTCTATGGGGTCCTTTCCCGAGTTCAGCTCTTTAATATAACTGAGAAGGATGTCTGTCAGGTGACAAGTAATCCAGGGTTGTAATTCTTCCGGCTTGGTCTTTTCCAACTCTGTCCTCCCATTGCCCCGCTGAAAAGCAACGGTCACAAAGGTCGGGATTCATGAATTCGCCATTGATTCTCCTTTTATCCCCCTATGCTTGTCAAGGACCCGACCGGGCCATTGGACCACATCCATGTTGACATAACACTCCGCTATCAGATAATCTCTGGCCCCAAAAGGTGGCGTGGCCAGCCAATTTCCTGTCTC
>JAPUHZ010000040.1 GCA_027297485.1 Deltaproteobacteria bacterium | reverse complement strand
GGTGGCTGCCTTGACCTTCAACAAGCCGTGAAGGGTTTGGCGTCTGCAAGCCTTCTGGCGAAGCACTGGCCAGCTGGATCCGCGTAGGCAATATCGACCGGCTTACCCTCTTCGAAAAACACGACCGCCTCGCCCGAAGGATGTACAGAGCCGGGGAAAATGGTTTGGGCGCCTTCTGCTCGGCACTCGACCAATGTGCCCCCGTCCGTGGGGTCCTTGAAGCGAGCTGTATCGACAACCTCAACAGTTCGGTAAATCCAGTGGCTGCGAGGCCTGGACTCGCGCCCAAAGATAAAACCGGTCTCTGGGAGCATTCGGCCAGCGATCCTCACCGCTTGCGGACAATCAAGATCCACATCGACCAGCCCACCAGAAGCTTGCCCCAACAGCACGCCCACATTTTGTGGGTCAGAACCGAATTCGTTTAGCAGGTCGTCCTTGGTCTTAGGCCGCCAATTAGGCCAATCCTTCATCCGGGGTGCTTTTTCTTTGAGAGGCACGGGCACCGGTATGAAACCGGACTCGAAATAGCGCATCGCGTAATCTTGGGAGGTCTCCATCAGTCCACCCCCCGTCCAACATCAGAAGTGCTGGAGCGCAAACGCTCCTCGACCCACTCCACCAAATCGCTCTTGCGATATCGGATACAGCGGGAGGATATCCTCACGAATTTCGGACCACCGCCACGGTACCTCCATGCCTGGAGGCAACGGGATGTTACGCCTAGAAAATCTGCTGCTTCTCTTTCAGTTAGTAGATGTTTATCGTTATTTATCAAAAGGTTACCTAAGTATTTTTCATTTTTAATAATCGTCATTTTTGAGTTTCAGTTCCTTTCGTAAAATTTTTATCTTCGACATAGGGTAGATGGTTTCCTGCCTGAGCGATGACCATCATGAGTGTACGATAGTCATGCTATTTGGTACGACCATCTACCCTCACTCTTATAGGTAACACATTTTCGTGTAATTGTCAAGTGTTTATTTTATTTTTTCTATCACTCTATAAGATTACCCCCGTAATTCATCGTCAGTGTCGTCAGTACCGTCAGTATTAGCTATTTTTCATTAGGCTATGCTGGGATATTTGAAATAACCATCGTCAGTGGATCGTCAGCATCCCACTTGCCAAGAAAGCCACCTTGGTAGCGATGGGGACGTGGCAAGCTTTAAGGCAATTTCACACGGGGAGAGAGAGGGCTCGCGTGTCTCCAACAGATAATACAGAGATTTCCTGGGCTCTCTGGATACTAAACCTTCGGATGCCTGGGTTCAGGAGCGTGCGTATCTTGCGGGTTAAACCTTGGTGTAAAGCTCTGTAAACCTGGATGGTTTAAGTCAGAACCAGGGTGCTTTAAGCCAAGTCTTGGATTTTCCACCCTCGATCTCCCATTCAGTCCGGCACCATACGAGAGGACTCTGGATGGCGGAAAATCTGGGCAAATGGCCTTCCAAGCGAGGGCCGATCTCCAGAATCAGGCTATCGGATGGCTGCGGAAGGGATGCCGTTCCCTTGGCGGGGGAACGGTAGTAGGATTTATCTGCATCTGGGGGCTGTCCGGGAAATGTCGGATGAGCCATCTGGGGACTGTCGGGTCGAGGGTCCGGGGGCGGGGAAACGCGTGCAGCATTTCCTTTCCGATCGGCCCCTTGGCATCGCGAAACAGACAAACGAAGAGCCCAACAACCAAATGTGACGGAGAAGACAATGTCGTGGTCGGTGAACAAAAGCGGAGCCAAGATTCACAAGGGTTGGGATCCCAAGGGAAAAGACAAGGCGGCCCAGGGTAATTGGAACGATTTCATGAAACGCGTAAATAGCGGCAAACACCCAGCGGACGCTGGCAAGTCGATGAAATATAAGATTCTAAAGAAAAGTTCGGGCCAGGCTCAAATCAGTTTGAGCGGTGGTGAGCGCGCGAGCTTCATAGTCGACGAGGGAAAGGAGGAAATTAACAAAATTCAACTTGGCGGTCATACCTGAGCCCTCGCCCACCGGCGGCGATCGTTGGAACCGGTCTTTCCCAGGCCGGGGCGATTGCCTCGCGCTGGTCCCGGCGTAGCGCCGATGGATTGCGCGATCCAAACGCGTTAAGCTTGGCCACGATTTGCGGCTCAATGAGGCGAACATGGCCCGGACGTGGTGAAGGGAGAGGAAAAATGCAGGTACTTGAGATCTGGATTATAAAGGGTTCCACGCAAAAGTTGCGGTGATGGCGAGGTGGTCGGAGGGTTCCTGGGCGGAAGGAAGCGGTGTCTTATCGTCCAGTGGAGGCAACGCGAAAGTTCGAGCGCTTAATACCGGGCTGTGGAAAAGGTAATCGATTTTCTTCGCTCTTCCGTTCGCGACGCAGGTATTCGGTGGAGACTCTTCGCTGAAAGCATCGCGAAGTCCCCGATTCCGAATCGCCCATATCACTTCACTTTCCGGCGTGACATTTAGATCTCCACAGATAATCCATGCGCCGCAGTCAGGCGCAATGGCGTTCCGCTCGTCGAGAAGCTGAATAATCTGCCGGTATGCCCATTGATCTTCTGGCTTTGTGTCCGGCGAGTCCCACTTCAGGTGGGTGTTGGCGACGCCGACCGATCTTCCATCCTGCTCCAGAACCATTATGAGCGCCAAATGGCCGGAGTCGGGCTGACCATTCTGGCCATCGGTATAGCGGATTACGTGCGACGACTGAAACAGCATCGTCGCGGTGTTGACGAATGTGGCGCAGCCGTCGGGTTTGCCACTCCCTTTCAGCGCAAAATTTGACACATAAGCCTTATGGTCGAGAGTCTCGCAAAGCATCTCATAGAGTTCGGGGCTCACTTCCTGGAGACAAATGATATCGAAGCTGGGATTTGCGATGCATTGCACGAGCCTGGGTGTTCTCTGCGCTGGCGCAAGAAGTGGCGCGGGCGTGTGTGGATACCACGATGGCCTGATGTAGGCGTCGGCGAGCACGTTATAGGAGGTCACGCAGAAGGCCATCGTCAATTTCAATGGGCTAATGTGGGAAATAGTCAGTCCGGATCAACCGGCGGACATGATCAATTTTTTCTATTATCGAGACAGCCGGTTTCGTAGAGATTTGCATTTATCAACTGCCATTTCCCGATCCCGTGACGCCGGTTCAGCGATCAGCTGCTGCTCCATTCAGACGCCGGCCCTCCCCAGCCCATCCGGGTATCGTAGGACTCGGTCTTCTCGACGTTCATGGCGTCGAGTGAAGGAAGAATTTCCCGAAGCATCGCATCATGCAACTGATCCCAACCCTGCACAGCCTGAGGACCTCGCGCTTTGTAAAACAAATTGAGGACAAAACGATCTTCTTCCTCGAAAATCTTGAACATTGCCGAATTCGATTTGACGCTGGCGCTGAGGTAGTCTCCTTCCCATGCGCCATCACGTTCGATCCATCGCCAGGGGCCGTGAGCATTCAACGTTTGCAGCATTTCTCCAAGCGTCAGGCCGGTTCGAAAGGCATATGCCAGCTCTCCTCGGACGGTGTCTAGTTCGCCAGGTTTCGTGTAGAGTTCCGGACCATCCACATCTAACACTGTCTGAAATTCAGGACTTTCAGTAAAGAATGCTTTGACCGAACTGATCAGTTTATTGAACATTATATCTCTCCAGTGTAAAGCCGGTGTATCGCCCCCGGTTCCCTGGACACAAGTTTGTGTCATGCGGCGGCCCCGAGTGAGACGGCTTCATCCGGGATTTCCCAGATGGCTCCTCGCGCTTGCCAACGACGGTGGCACGAGGGGCGACCTACGGCCAATCCAGCCCTAAACCGGCTAGCCCGCACTTCTCAAACCCCCCATGGTCTGCGCGGCGCCGTCCCGCCGACAGGGCAGGAAAGCCGCGCGCATATGCCCGGATAGCGCCCAGGCCACGCGGCCGCCCGCCGGGATTTCCAGATATGCCCTTCTCGAACTGTGCCATTGTTCCTTTTTCCTTTCCTGATAATAGCCTGTTCTCAGGCCTCATTGTTACGCTGCACCGGCGCGACAACTAGGGCCGCCCCCGAAAATTTTTTCAGCAGTTTTTTCGACACCGACAGGTACCGCGCACGCGAACCGACCGGAGTCCCGAAAGACGACCACCTTTTACCGCCCATAGCCGAAATGGGGCGGAGAGAATGGCTGAAGCCATCGACAGAAAGGGGGCCTCGCTCTGCAAACCTTGTGACGACCTTGCAACCTTGGCCGTACCTTGGCGTTTAAAACAGTCGGCGGCATGTTTCAGGGGCGTCTTACAGTCACTAACCTCGGGATAAACTCGCCCTAACCTCGCTTTAAATGTGTTTTACAGGGTGGTTAGATGTCCGCTTATATGAGGCGTTCTCTGTCAAGGTGGTTTTGATCTTCGTCGCATGACGGTCTCTTCCGTTGGTTACGCCTTTGTGCCCAGGGCGGGTCTTGTGATGATTTCCCGATTTCGAGCGAGTGATCGCATCAACTTATATCCGGCAGCTCCGATCTGGCTTGCCACAATGCTGCATCCATGGACCATCACAGGACAGGGGATGGGACTAATCTGTTACACGGCACTTTCGCCAAGCGGACATGCAGTCACACATCCAACCCGCCAACAAGCGTCCCCATCGGGGAATGAAGCCCGT
>JAPUHZ010000004.1 GCA_027297485.1 Deltaproteobacteria bacterium | reverse complement strand
CTATGCTGGTGCGGCCAATTGCGCACCGTCCCGTGCCTGTCTCATGACCGGGCAACAGTCTCCCCGCCATGGCATCTACACCGTAAGTCCTTCTGATCGAGGGAACCCTGTCACCAGAAAGCTGATACCTATAAAAAATATCGATCACCTCGACGATGAAGATCTCACACTGGCGGAACTACTACGCGACCTTGGCTACCAGACATGCCAGGCGGGGAAATGGCACTTGGGCGATGATTCCCGGACCCAGGGTTTCGACAGAAACATCGGCGGCTGGAGCACCGGTAGCCCGAAAGGCGGCTATTTTGCACCCTGGCAGAATCCCTTTTTGAAAAACGGGCCCGATGGAGAATACCTGACAGACCGTATCACCACCGAAGCACTCGGTTGGTTGAAAGCACGAGACGAAAACCGCCCCTTCTTTCTCTACCTGCCTTACTATGCGGTTCACACGCCTCTGCAGGCGAAACCCGAGCTGATTGAAAAGTACAAAAAGAAAGGCCCGCGTGGAGAAGTAAACAACGCGGTGTATGCAGGCATGGTGGACAACATGGATACACAGATCGGGCGCGTGCTCAGTTACTTGGAAGAACAGAACCTCAAAGAAAATACTCTCATCATTTTCTCGTCAGACAATGGAGGCATCCGCGCGATCTCTCCCCAAGACCCGCTGAGAGCCGGCAAGGGTTCTTACTACGAAGGCGGTATCCGTGTTCCCATGACAGTTGCCTGGCCCGGTCATATTCAATCGGGTATAAATACGGACTCTCTGGTTACTTTTGTGGACTGGCTCCCGACCATGATGAGTTTACTTGGTCAATCGCTTCCTAACAAACCACTCGACGGTATCGACTTCTCACCCGTGCTCTTGGGCACAGGTAGCTCGCCGGAGCGTTCTCTGTATTTTCACTTCCCCATATATCTGCAGGCTTATAATCCTAATCGTGACGACGGTCGGGATCCACTTTTCCGCACACGCCCCGGTTCAGTCATTCGCAAGGGCAATTGGAAATTGCACGAATACTTTGAAGACGGCGCTTTGGAGTTGTATAACCTGTCATCGGACCTTGGCGAAACGCACAACGTGGCAAAGACCAATCCGCAGGTCGTTAATGAGCTCTACACTGAACTCAAGGCTTGGAGATCCAGTTTGAATGCAGGAGTCCCGGTCGAACCGAACCCCAAATTCGATCCCGTCGCCGCGGCAGATTTTTTAGTCAAAAGTTTAAATCCAAAGAGTAAAATAGAATATTAAAATACTTAAGACACCGAAAACATGACCCTCGAGATTGCATTCGTTCTAGCCCTCCTTCTTGTGGCGATTGTCTGCTTTGTCACCGAACGGCTCAGCCACGACATGATCGGACTTCTCGTAATCGTGGCACTTGGTCTGACACGCATTCTGCAGCCAAAGGAACTTTTTCATGGGTTCAGCAACGAAGCGGTAGTCACCATTGGGGCAATGTTTGTGCTCAGCACCGCGCTCGTACGCACGGGTACGGTTGCAGCATTAGGAGCAAAACTCACGAAATTCTCACAAGGCAGTCCCCTGCGCTTTTTGGCCTACGCGCTGACAGTGGCCTGCGTCATGTCCGCTTTCATCAACAACACTCCGGTAGTCCTGGTCTTTATACCCGCTGTACTGACGGTGTGCAATAAACTGGGAGTAAGTCCTTCGAAGTTTCTCATTCCCATATCGTTTGCATCCATGCTGGGGGGAAGTTGCACTCTCATCGGCACCTCCTCGAACATCCTTGTTTCGTCGCTTTCCGACGGTGCCGGATTCGGAGTTATCGGTATGTTTGAGTTCTCCACCATTGGTATTGCACTTGTGATCGTCGGAATGGCCTACCTCCTCCTGTTTTCGTTTCGATTTCTACCTGAGCGGGTAACCATTGCCTCTACCGTTACCAGCGAATCGATGAGAGAGTATGTCACCGAGGTCGAATTGAACGCCCACTCCCCCCTCATAGGAAAATCCCTGGAAGAGTCCGGGCTACTGGCACTTGGCATATCGGTAATTGAATTGATTCGCGGGGACCGGATCCAGCGCCTGGATCGCGACATCCCCCTGGAGGAGAACGATATTCTCCTCCTGAAAGGAGATCTGAATAAGATCCTCGAGCTCGACCGCAAACACGAAATCAACATTGTCCCGGAACTCGCCGTGCAGGACGGTTCTGTAAAGCGAGTTGAGATGACCTTATTTGAGCTTCTGGTGGCGCCGGATTCGAATCTTATCGGTCGCACCTGTGGTGAATTCGGTTTACGAAACGAATACGATGTGTCCATCTTTGCTCTTCAGCGACACGGGCGACACCACAAAAAAAAGATCGCCGATCTGAAGCTGCGCATGGGCGATATTCTCCTGGTGCGAGGCTCCACGAGTGCCCTGTCCAAGTTGCGCAAGAGCGTCGACTTTCTAATACTCGAGGGGGTGCAAGAAGAGGTTATTGAACGCCACAAGGCTCCCATCGCCATCGCAACAATCTTGGCGATCGTCTCCCTAGCAACCTTCGGCATCCTGCCCATCAGTGTCCTTTCCGTCGGCGGCGTTGCGTTCCTCGTATTAGCGCGAGTAATTTCGCTACGTGACGCTTACCGATCCATCGAATGGACGGTGCTCATCCTCATTGCCGGAATGATCGCCCTGGGGGAAGCCATGGGGAAAACCGGTGCTCTCGATCTGCTGGCCAACCAACTCGTCGGAAGCGTAGGAACGTTGGGCCTCTATGGGACCTTGTGGATCTTCTACTTCCTGACTGCCGGACTGAGCCTTCTCATCCTCAACAAACCCGCTGCGGTGTTAATGACCCCTCTGGGTATCTTGTTGGCCCTCAAGCTCGATGTAGATCCCAAGCCATTTATTATGGCGGTTGCGTTTGCGGCCTCCACGGCTATGGCGACGCCCATGGGTTACCAGACAAACCTTCTCGTCTATGGGCCGGGCGGCTATGAATTCAAAGATTTTGTGAAGTTTGGCCTGCCCTTGAATATTGCGGTGGGAATCCTAGCGTGCTTCCTGATTCCGATCCTGTGGCCACTGCAGTAGCAGTACTCCAAAGTTTAATTCGAAATGGTAAATAAACCTATGAAAAGTTTCACATCCATCGCTCTTCTTCTAGCTGTTCTTTTTTCAGGTTGTTCTGCCAAAAAGGAGTCTGAATCTCACAAGAATGTGGTCGTCTTTCTCGTGGACGACCTCGGTTGGAAAGATCTCGGCTGCTATGGAAGTACCTTTTATGAATCTCCGCGCATTGATGCATTTGCCAAGGAGGCAGCGCGGTT
>JAPUHZ010000399.1 GCA_027297485.1 Deltaproteobacteria bacterium | reverse complement strand
CCACCTCGACGTCCAGATCCAACTCTGCACGAGGATCCACCAATGCTGTTTCATGGATCTTAGTCACTCTAGCACCCATCCTCAGAGGAGACGCCACTAGTCCATGGGCACCTCCATGGCGGATAACTCTGCCTGGGCTACAATCTTCCCGTCTACCATCGCTACCCCCTTCATTTTCCAAAAAGAGCCGCGCCGTTTGAGGCAGGTCAATTCCAAGCGCAGTTGGTCTCCAGGTTCAACGGCCCGCTTGAACTTAACCCGATCCAAACCTGTTAAAACAAACACCTTTTTAAGGTCCGTGCCACCCCTCGAGATGAAGGCGAGAATAGCGCCGACTTGGGCCATGGCCTCACAGACCAATACGCCTGGCATAACGGGTCGATCGGGAAAGTGTCCCTGAAAAAAGCCTTCATTCAAAGTAACGTTCTTAATTCCGACGATCCTTTGGTCTCCCTCCACTTCCAAAATCCGATCCACTAAAAGGAAAGGATAACGGTGAGGGATGTATTTAAAGATCTCTTTAACGTCGAGCATGGCTTTTAACTCTTTTTCGACCTCTTCGCGTCAACTGTGAGACCTTCCGTTCTAACTCGCGAACAGCGCTCCACAATTTCGGCAGGTGAGGGAGAATCGTCATGACCTTCAGCCACTCCTGATGGGGCGCAGCCTCTATCCCTCCAGAAAGCAAAGCTCCAGGGGCAACTGAACGGGGGATTCCGGATTGAGGACCGATCCTGGCCCTGTCGCCGATCTCCACGTTATTGACAACTCCAACTTGACCAGCCAGTATCACCTCATTGCCGATGCGAGTGCTTCCCGCAATGCCCGCCTGAGCCGCAATGATCGAATGCTCTCCCACAACCACGTTGTGGGCGATCTGGACCAAGTTATCTATCTTGGTCCCTCGACCTATAACGGTCCGTCCCAGCGTCGCACGATCCACTGTTGTGTTGGCGCCGATCTCCACATCATCCTCAATCTCTACAATCCCTACTTGCGGGATCTTGATCCGTTCCCTCCCCTCACCTGCGTAACCAAATCCATCACTGCCGATCACCACTCCCGCATGGAGAATGACCCGAGTGCCAAGACGACAACTCTCCCGGACCGTAACTTGCGCATGAAGCACACAGTCCTCTCCCACCTCCGCTCCATCGCCCAAATACACACCGGGGAAAAGAACGGTTCCCCGATTCACCCTGACTCCTTTTCCCACATAAACATGGGGAAAAATCGTCACCTCTTCCCCAAGGACCGCCGTAGGATCAATACTGGCGTGGGGGCTAACCTGACCGTCATATCGCGGAACTGGGGTAAAAAGATGGAGAATCTTAGCGAAGGCGACATAAGGTTGGGAGACTTGGAGAAAACTCTTTCCCGGTTCTGCTGGACCTTGAGCCGCAGCTTCAGGATCAACGATGATTGCACTGGCCTTACAAGGTGTTAGATAAGAGCGATAACGCGGGTGAGCAAGAAAGGTGATGTCCCCTGGGCCCGCCTCCTCAATCGATGCCACTCTGCGTATCTCAACCCCCTCGTCCCCGATCACCCTACCACCGACGAGCTGGGCCAGTTCGGAGAGGGCTTTTCTGACCGTGGTCACTTAGCCTTGGTAACCTTTCTTGTACTGCTCCGATCGTAAAGTTCGATAACCGTCTTCGTGAGATTGATAGCCTCATCATAATACAGAACCCCACCGTGCTCGAAAATAAGGGTAAAGTTCTCTTTTTTACCAAATTCGAGTACAACCCTTTGAATCTCTTTAATAATCTCCGCCGTCATCTCCCCTTCTCTCTGCTGCAGTTCCTCCTGATGATCACGCATCTTGCGTTGAAATCCCTTATACCTCCTCTGAAACTCCCTTTCCAAATTCCTTCTCTCCTGTGGCTTTAAGAGCGGACCCTTCTTGTCGATATCGCTTTTCAACCGCTCCACCACGTTTTTTTCTTTTAAGATTTCCACCTCTGCTTTTTTGACTTGATCGCGAAACCGTGCTCTGGCCTTTTTCCCGGCTTTAGACTCACTGATGGCTATTTGGAGATCAAATACGCCAATTTTGATCTTATCCTGCGCCCAACCGGGCGAGCCCAAAAGTAACAAAATTAATACCGCAAATATCTTTTTCACTTATACCTCCGAGTTAATAAGATTCAGAAAGGCGGATGCTTAAGGTTGAGCACCTACAGAAAATCCTAGGACCGAGGTGTCATCACCCGACTGTGCATTGAGAGCAAATCCGAGCTCAACACGGAGAGGACCGAAGGGGGATAACCAACGTGCCCCTACCCCGACCGATCTCCTAAGTTTACTTAGATCAAAATCCCCTATCTCAGCGAAAGCCTGCCCCGTATCAAAAAAAGCGACTCCCCGAAGACCATATTCCTCCAAAATTGGGAACAACAACTCAACGTTTAGGATGGTCTGCAGGTCACCTCCGATGACATCGTCCCCATCCCGTGGTCCTAGGCTACGATCCTCAAATCCACGGACTGAATTCATGCCGCCGGGAAAGTACCTTTCAAAAAGCGGCAGATTCTCGCTACCGTTGTGACGCTCTTCAAAGACCGTCCCAACACCTACAGTTCCTCCTAGGGCGAGCGTGTAAGTACCCCCCCAGTTCGGGTCCTTAAGAAGGGAGTAGTACCATTGAGCCTTGGCGTCAGTCTTAAGGAAGCGGTTGTCGCCTCCCAACCCGGCAAATTTGAGAGACAACTCAGATTTGCTTCCTTCTGTGGGATTAAAAAAATGATCCCGACTATCATAGGACAGGCTCGGGGTGACACTGCTGGTAAAAGAGGTCCCTTTTTCATCCTGGATCGAAGCGGTGGCATCTGAATCAATGCTGCCGATCTTCTCACGAGTAAACTCATAAGCCACTCCTCCACGCATGTGCTCAAGGAGCGGATGATAAGCTCCTTCCGACCTTTCATAGGTGGGATCGTTGGGAGGACGTCCGAAGAAGGGAAGACCAAGATGTTTCAGAGGGTAGCTAGTGCGCACGCCAAAGCCGATCCGTCTGATGCTAAAGTCTCCCTGCTCACTGCTGGTATTGAAGACATCCAAACCAAGAGTCAACGGCCTCTCATAGAGGTAGGGTTCCGTGAAACCCAGAACAAAATCCTGCCGGGTTGTTCCTAGACTAAAACTCAAATTAAGGGTCTGCCCTCGGCCAAACAGATTTTTCTCGGCTATGGAGGTGGTAAAGAGAAACTGGTTTCCGCTACTATAACCCCCGCCGATACTGAAGTTTCCCGTCGGACCTTCCTTGACATCAATCAAGAGATCAACTGCGTCCGGCAGGCCTGTCCTTTTTGTCCTCAACTGGACATCTTCAAAATAGCCTGTACGCTGAAGCGCATTGCGGCTTTGCTTGATTTTGTCGCCGGAAAAAAGCTCCTGTTCGGCCGCCACCATCTCTCTCCGAATCACCTTATCTCTCGTCTTGGTATTTCCTGAAATCAGGATCCGATTGAAATAGACCGGGGGACCGCGGGTAATCACTAGGGCGATATCGACATTTTTCTCCTCAGGGTTCATTTTAGTTACGGGCTCCACTTTCACAAAAGCAAACCCTCTATCAGAGTAAATCTTTGATAGAGCAGTGATGTCACCGCGCAAACGGCTCCCGCGGAAAATCTGGCCCGTTGTTATCTGTACCTTTTCAAGAAGTTTTTCTGCATCTTCAATCAGATCCCCCCCTATTTCTACCTTACCCACTCGGTATTGGTCCCCTTCTTCGATGCGGACCACGATCTCGATCCCCTCCCTACGCCTCAAAATCACGGGCTCATCGACTTTATGGTTAATATAGCCATGGTCATAGTAGTGAGAAGATAGAATAGCCAAATCGTTAGTCAAGACGTCGTGTTCCAACACACCTCTATCAGTCAGAAAAGAAAGAAACCACCGCTCCTTGGTGACCATAAGCCCCTTTAATTCGTCATCAGAAAAGGCTTGGTTCCCCTCAAAGGAGATCTTCCGGATCAAAAGGCGACTCCCCTCAAGAATCTCCATCAAAATGACGGCTTGGTTGTTTTCAACGAGTGAGATGGCGAAATCCACTTGGGCGTTCACATATCCCTGCTCACGATAGAGTTTCTTTACCCTTTCGGCACCTTCTGAGACCTTGTCCCGTTCCAGGATGGTTCGGGGCCTAATACCTAGAGCTGCCTCAATCTTTTCCTTACTGACCTGCACATTCCCCTGGATTTTAATCTCCCGGATATAAGGTTTCTCCCTAACGGAGTAAGTCAGAACCCCCTCGGGAGAGAGTTCGGCCTTCACGTCATCGAAAAAGCCCATCCGGTAAATGGCCTTCACATCCCGGTCCACAACCGCTGGGTCAAAAAAGTCGCCCGCGCGTATCTTAAAGTGAAGCCGGATCCCATCCTCTTCAACCCTTAAATTTCCCTGGACTTTAATCTCTTTGAGCTTTATCCCGTCCTGAGCTTGTAAAGGAAGGCAAAGGAGCAGAAAAAAATAGCAAAAGACAAAGAAAAAGTTAGTGCTATTAATAGTCCGGGCCTTTTTTTTCATTGCCTCCAATACCGCCTTCCCTGAACGGACCCCCGAATAGTCCCTTTTTTCTAACAAATTCACCGACTTTTGTAAAGTTGAAACATTTGTAGGACTCATAGGGGAAAAAGGCGCCCCTCGCGCAGCTCCATTTGCTGTCCGATCCGGGCTGCAAGCCGCCGATTGTGCGTAGCTACCACCAAAGCTACCCCCCTCTCTTCGTTCAGGCGAAACAACAAATTATGGACCTCTTCTGCTGTATGAGGATCCAGGTCTCCGGTCGGTTCGTCTGCGAGAATCAGTTGAGGCTCCAGAATGACCGATCGAGCCACGGCCACCCGCTGTTGTTCCCCGCCCGAGAGCTTCCCTGGGCGATGACTGATGCGATCTTTCAATCCCACCACCTCCAAGAGCTTCACGGCACCCTCTCGGGCCCTCTCCCACTCCCAACCCCGGATCAAGGCAGGAAGCATCACGTTTTCCAAGGCATTGAAATCGGGCAACAGATAATGGAATTGAAAGACAAACCCGACCTCGCGATTGCGAAAGTTGGATAGATCGTCTTCGTTGAACGTAGAAAGGTCTCTTCCCCGATAAGTCACCTGCCCGCTAGTGGGGCGATCCAGCGTCCCGAGGATGTGAAGCAAGGTGCTCTTCCCCACCCCGGACTCTCCCACGACTGCCAACCGTTCTCCCTCCCCCAACTCGATATGGAGTCCCCGAAGGACATGGATCTCTTCTTCTCCCTCGACGAAAGACTTGCGCAGGTCTTGAACTTGAAGGAGATTACTCATAGCGAATAATCTCTACCGGGTCCAATTTCGCTGCTTTTCGGGCCGGATAGATGCTGGCGAGGAGACAAATCAGAAAGGAGGCTAGAGCCACCAAAGCAAAATAAGCGATTGACATACTCACGGGAACCTTGGAGACAAGGAAAACATCAGGAATCTCGAAAAACTGATACCGTTTAAGCAAGAGGCAGATCACGTAACCAAACAACGTGCCGAGCAACGTCCCCACCATCCCAATCACGCAGCCCTTAATCAAAAAAATCCTTCTGATGCTGCGGCGAGTAGCCCCCATTGACTGCAAAATAGCGATATCTCTCCTTTTCTCCATCACCACCATGATCAAAGTGGATATGATATTGAAGGCCGCAATGAGGACCATAAGGAGGAGCACGAGAATATAAACCCGTCTTTCCCATTGAAGAGCATCAAACACGCCGGGCCAGAGCCGCGTCCAATCCTCTACCAAATAAGGGAACCCTAACTTCTGCTGAATCCTCTTGGCCACCTCTTGGGCCTGATAGACATCCTGAACCCGAATCTCGATATTGCTCACCGCATCGCCCAACTCAAAGAAGCGCTGGACATCGGATAGGTTCATATAGACAAGCGTTGAATCGTATTCATACATTCCGGATTTGAAGAGCCCTGCAACAACGAAACGCCTGAGCTTTGGAATGACCCCGATGACCGTGGGAGATCCGAAGGGAGAGATTACCTGAATCGGATCTCCCACCATCACTCCGAGCTGACCTGCCAGCCTCGCCCCTAAAATCACTCCCGGCAAAGAGACGGTTCGGCCTTCGACTTCGAGCATGCCGGGTCTCTTCAATCCCTGCAGGCTTCCTTCCTTAATAAACCGCTGAATATCGACAACGCCGTTAACCCGGTCAGGATCGATCCCCCGCACGACTACCCCGGAGACACGAGATCCCGAGGTGACCATCACCTGTCCATAGATCGAAGGGGCTGCGGCCAATACCCCTTCTTCTTGCATCACCCGGCCGATGATGTCCTGATACTCTGTCAAGTAGTCTCCCGGCTTCACGAGAGAAACATGGGCATTGATGCCTAGGAGACGGTCCCGGAGGACCTCCTCGAAACCGGTCATCACTGCGATAGTCACATTCAGGGTTGTGACGGCGATCATGACCCCTAGGATTGAAATTACAGTGATTAGAGAAATGAAGGTCTCGCGCCGGCGCGCAAGCAGATACCGAAGCCCGATGAAGAATTCATATCTCATAAAAGAAGACTTGAGATCGTCTCAGCGCTCAGGCCGAAGCAACGGAAAAAGAATAACATCTCGAATAGAAGGGGAGGCGGTGAAGAGCATGATCATCCGATCAATCCCAATTCCCTCTCCTGCCGCCGGGGGCATCCCATATTCCAGAGCACGCAAGAAATCTTCATCCATCTCGCTGGCCAGTTCATCTCCGGCCTTCCGGGCTTCCGCCTGTTGGAGGAAACGATCCCGCTGATCCAGCGGATCATTCAATTCCGAAAAGGCATTGGCCAGCTCCCTGCCACCGATGTAGAGTTCAAAGCGATCCACTAGGGCTGGATTGGCATTGTCCTTCCTCGCCAAGGGCGAAACCTCCAGCGGATAGCCTATCACAAAAGTGGGTTGAATCAGATGGGGTTCCACAACCTCTTCAAAGACCTCCACGAGAAGGTTCCCGTAAGGGAGTTCCATATGAACGCGCAGATCCTTCTTCTCCGCAAAGGACCTCAACCCCTCGATGGTCGTCACCTGGTCCCTCTTAGCCCCCCCATATTGCTCGATCGCCTCCGTAAGCGGCAGTCGCTTCCACGGGGGTTGGAGATCAATGACCTGATCCCCGGAGGAAACCTTGGAAGAGCCCAAGATCTCTCCGGCCACGGTCAGAAACAACTCCTCCGTCAGGACCATGAGATCTTCGTAAGTGGCATAGGCTTGATAAAACTCGAGCATGGTAAATTCCGGATTATGGCGCACAGAAATACCTTCGTTGCGAAAGTTGCGATTGAGCTCAAAGACCCTCTCCATCCCTCCTACCAGGAGGCGTTTGAGAAAGAGTTCCGGTGCTACCCTGAGGTAGAGATCCATATCCAAGGTATTGTGGTGAGTGATAAAAGGTCTGGCCGCCGCTCCTCCGGGAATGGATTGCATCATCGGGGTCTCCACCTCCAAAAAATCTCTCTCCTCAAAAAACCGCCGGATGAGACGGACGATTCGAGAGCGTTTTTCGAACACCTCCCTTACCTCGCGATTGACCATGAGGTCCACATACCGCTGCCGGTAGCGCGCCTCAACATCTGCCAGGCCATGCCACTTCTCCGGCAATGGCCGCAGGCACTTGCAGAGCAGGCGAAGCCCCCGAGCCTCCAGAGTAAGCTCCTTGGTCTTGGTGCGGAACAGATGTCCCCACACCTCTACAATGTCACCGACATCCAGGGATTTAAAAAGTTGGTATCCTTCCTCTCCCAAACGATCCCGGCGCACATAAACCTGAAGTCTTCCCTTCCGGTCTTGAAGGTGGAAGAAAGAGGCCTTGCCAAAAGAGCGGATCCCCATGATTCGACCGGCCAGAGAAAATTCGGTTTGAAGAGTGCTCAGTTGATCGTCGGGCAGGAGGCCAAAATCGGAAACAATTTGGGAGGTCAAATGGCTGGGCTTGCAGTCGTTCGGGTAAAGAGAGAGACCCCATTCCTTCAGCTTCAGGAGCTTCTGGCGGCGCACCGCCATCTGTTCGCTCACATCCTCCATGTTCGCCTTTCCACTGATGTCGCTCTCCCTCTCTTGCTTCGCCCACCATACTATCCCCAACCCCCGAATTCAATGAAACCGAGAATAAAGTGAAAGTTAGAGACCGAGATTTTCAAAAATGGCCTTAACGGAGCGGGACTTATTCAAAGAGTAAAAATGGATGCCCGGCACACCGAAGGAAAGGAGTCCTTCACACTGTTGAGTGGCATAGTCGATCCCCAATCGCACCGCCCCCTCATCGTCGTTCTCTACCTTCGCCAAAAGTTCTCCCAATCGCCGAGGGATCTTTGACCCGCACAGGGTCGTGAAGCGACGCAACTGAGACACCGACAGGATCGGGAGGAGACCGGGAACTATGGGCACACGGACCCCAAGCCTTCTCAGATCCTCGACATAACGATAGAA
>JAPUHZ010000398.1 GCA_027297485.1 Deltaproteobacteria bacterium | reverse complement strand
ATAGCCCCACTGGGATTCAAGATTGACGACAAACATTTAAAGCGGGCCGGCCTAGACTATTGGAAATATGTCGATATCCGTCTCCATGACTCATGGGAAGACTTTTTGCAGAAAAACGACGGGAAACGCCTTCTTTTCTTTTCTAAAAAAGCCGGGCAATCCTACACGAAAGCGGACTATCGGAAAGAGGATTTTCTGGTCTTTGGCCGGGAGACTCGCGGCCTTCCCCAGGAACTCCTCGACGCACATTCGGATCGGGCCTACCGGATTCCCATGATGAGCCAGGAAGTTCGCAGCCTTAACCTCTCTAATGCAGTTTCTATTGTTCTCTATGAGGCACTAAGGCAGTTGGGGAAATTGTAGGATCGATATTTAAAGGTCCGTGGGGCTTGACCTTTTCACACAGTATGATTAATTAGGAGACCAAATCCAAAAGGAGGGTTTTTTGCAATGAAAACAGGGCGTTTTATCCCTGGCCGAAACAGCGTAATGTCGCTTTTGTTCGTGTTCCTTCTCTTCACCTTCGGGTATGCGCCATCTTCCGCTTCTGCCGCTGCAGACGATGATAAATCAAGCAAAGAAGCACCCGAAGAAAGCAAAGATTCATTCAACCTTATTCTCCCCTATACGGATGTGACCGTTGGTCAGGGGCAGGAAGTGACTATGGATGCGGAGGTGGTCAACCGTACCAAGGATCCGGTCCAGGTCAGGTTATCCTTGGAATCCGTTCCTAAGGAGTGGGAGGTAGCTTTTCATTCACGGTACCCTAGCTATCCCGTGCGCTCTGTAATGGTTCAAGGGGAGAAATCGACCACTATCGAGTTCAAAGCCAAGATTCCCGAGAAAGCCAAGCCGGGAAACTATGAAATAAAGGTTACCGCCAAAGACAAGAGTGGCCGCACGAGTCAAATTGAAAAAATTACCTTCCGGGTAACCTCCGAGAAAATCGAGACTGGTGGACTCGAGCTTACAAGCCAGTATCCTGATTTAAGTGGACCAACAGGGCAAATCTTCACATTCACAGTTGATCTCAAAAACGAAACTGATAAAGCCCTTACCGCTGCGCTCGTGGCGCAGGCCCCGGCAGGCTGGACGGTGCGTTTCAAACCCCAATTCGGTGACACCCAGATAACCTCCATAGCTCTCAAGGAGAACGCCACCGAGACCCTGAGCGTCGAGATCGACTCCCCGGTGCGGGCTAAGGCGGGTGACTATTCGTTGACTGTCAAGGCTCGTTCCGGCGCCTTAGAAGCCTCAAGCGACCTAAAAATGACCCTCATGGGGACCTATGATCTCAAGATGGGGTTCTCTACCGCTGGTAGACTGAGTACATCAATTACGGCCGGAAAGAAAACTCCGGTTGACTTTCTTGTTGGAAATGCCGGAACCGCCGCTATCCATAATCTCTCTTTCGTCACGGCAAAACCAGAAAAATGGACTGTTGACTTTAAGCCAGACAAGATTGACGTACTTAATCCAGAAGAGGTGCGCGAGGTAAAGATGGAAATCATGGCTCCCGAACGAACTGTTGCGGGTGATTACCTCCTCACCCTTACCTCCAATAGCCCTGACACAACCCAATCGGTCGATTTGAGAGTAACGGTCTCAACCCCTACCCTGTGGGGCTGGATCGGCGCCGCGATTGTTGGCGCAGTAGTTCTGGGTTTGGGGGCTGTATTTGTCCGTTTGGGCCGACGATGAGTGCTGTCATCGAAACCGCCAACTTGACGAAGCGCTACCGGGATAGGGTAGCGGTCAACGAACTGGACTTCAAGGTCGAGCAGGGAGAGATTTTTGGTTTTCTCGGGCCAAATGGCGCGGGTAAAACTACGACTATTCTGATGCTCCTCGGACTCACTGAGCCTACAGGGGGACACGCCTCAGTATGCAGTTTCGACCCTACGCGTCAGCCCCTAGAGGTTAAGAGGCGCGTCGGCTACCTTCCAGAGAATCCCGGTTTCTACGAGGACATGAGCGCGCAGGAAAACCTCCTCTATATTGCCCGTCTGAATCGGATTCCCGAGACCAAGGCCAATCGAAGGATCACTCAGCTGCTGGAGCAAGTTGGACTCGCCGAAGACGGAGACCGTCCGATAAGGGAGTTCTCGCGCGGGATGAAACAACGGCTCGGAATTGCAGAGGTCTTAGTCAAGGAACCACAGGTGGTTATCCTCGATGAACCCACCCTGGGCATCGATCCCGATGGAGCAACTCGCATCCTCGACCTGATTACAGGACTGAGCCGCGAGCAGGGTCTTACGGTTCTACTCTCCTCCCATATGCTCCATCAGGTGCAACAAACGTGTCACCGGATCGGCATTATCGTCAAGGGAAGAATGATCGTTCAAGGAGAGCTGGACCAGCTCGGAAGCGCGATTCTCAAGGAGCGTCAGTGGAATTTCCTGCTCGAGGTGGACGGCAAGGCCGACGGACTGGATAGGGAGTTACGCTCCCTCAACGGTGTAACGGAAATAGAACAGCGCAGCCGAGGGTGGTTCCTGCGATGCACGAGGGATGTGCGGTCGGAAGTAGTCTCGCTGGTAACTAAAAAAGGACTCTCTCTCCTCCAGCTCCGCTCCGAGGATCCGACCTTGGAGGAGATCTATCTCAAATACTTCCGCGAGGCCTAAATGCCCGGCATATGTCTTTTATTTTCTGTGAGTACTAAGGAGGCCTGAGCGATGAGTGTAGTCTTTTGGAAAGAACTTGCGGATCACTTTAGCAGCCGCCGTTTTATGATCCTGCTAGCCCTGATCATCCTCACAGGCGCCTGGGCCACTTATGCGTCCGGACAGGCCATCCGCCAGGCTGCCGAAGGTACTCCTACGCAGTTTGTCTTCCTGTTACTCCTTACCTCAAGGACCGAGGCCCTCTTCTCTCTTGCCACCTTTCTTGGGTTTTTCGGTCCCCTTGTGGGCATTACGCTCGGCTTTGATGCCATTAGCGGTGAATACGCCCGGGGGACCCTGAGCCGCGTCCTCTCTCAACCCATTTACCGGGATAGCCTAATCAACGGAAAATTTCTCGCGGGCCTCACCACTGTAGCGATCCTTTGGGGATCCATCCTTCTCATCGTCATCGGACTGGGAATTACCCTGCTGGGGTTTCCGCCAAACGCTGAAGAGCTTTGGCGTATGCTTATTTTTACTGCGGTGGGAATCTTCTATGTTGGGTTCTGGCTGGCTCTGGCGTTGCTTTTTTCCCTGCTTTTTCAGCGGACGGTCACCGCCGCCCTGGCCTCACTAGCGGTTTGGCTTTTCCTTGCGATTTTCGTCTGGATGATTAGCCAGGCCGTAGCGGGTTTCATTGTCCCCGATCCGTCCACAGTCGAGCAGGTAGCCTATAGGGCCACTATCGAGACGATGATCAGTCGAATATCTCCAAGCACCCTGTTTGCAGACTGCGTGCGCATTTTACTGAACCCCATTGCCCGCACCTTCGGACCCATACCCCAAGAGCAATTAGTCGGCATTCTACCCACCCCGCTGGGCCTGAGCCAAAGCCTGCTTCTTATTATCCCACATATCACAACCCTCTTCGCTTTGGTCGCTGTCTGCTTCGGTATCTCATACATCAAGTTTATGCGTGATGAGATCCGCGCCTAGGTAATCTCTAGAACACTAGGACCAAGAACTGATCAGCAAAGGAGTCGGCCAAACCACATACAGGAGCTTATCAAATAAAAGGGTGATAAATCCTGCTGCAATAATGGCAAGTAAAAGGGCTAATCTCCATCCCGCGCCGTAGCACTTCGCATAGAGAAAAGCAAAACAAGGCAAGGTAACATGAAAGCCGACCAGTATCACTCCTCCTAGGAGACCGAGGATCCAGAGAAGAGCCTCTGCCCTTCGCTTGCCCGGATCCTGGACTTGCGGCTTATCCCCAGAAAGAGCCTGAAGTTCTTTCGGCGCTCGGCGAAGAGCAAACAGATCCAAGCCGGTCTGGATGAGGGCCAAAGGTATGCCCACACCGGCAAGGGCATAGATGATAAGGGAACCCCGTAGAGGCCACTCCAGGGCGTAGTAGGCTGCTACGGCGAAAGCCGCAAGCAGCAGGAGCGTAAAACTCGCATCCCCCCCCCTGCTCAATTCTTCCTCCTTCTCCCAGCCGATTTTTTTCCCCTGCTCCCCCCTTTTCCTCCAAATGGGAAAGCCGAGCGTGAATAACACCAGGAGAAGGAGCGCGATCACGCCTGGATGCATCAACCAGCCAAAACCATACAGAGAGATCGAAAGCCAGAGGTAGGTCTCCATTTGATGGCCCAGAACGGCGGCCACGAGTAACGGAGGTCGAGGCCAACCGAAGAGTTTCATCAGGTAGCCAAGGAGGGAGAAAAACAGAAAGACACCCAGATCGCCCCAAGAATAGTTGGAGGTGAATGAGGCTGAAACACAGAGGATCAACGTCATAGGGACGATAACATAAAAGGGCAGAAAGGAAATCTTGGAAAATGACTTGGAGAAGCCCAATGAGAGGGCCGTTGCCAGAAGGTTGGCCAACACGATCACCCAGACCATGGCTAATGTCAGATGGAGCTGATCGGTCAGCATGCGCCTCCCAGGTGTGATACCAACAGAGATGAAGGCAGAAAGAATAATAGCCAAGGAGGTGCTCCCCGGAATGCCAAAAGCGATAGTGGGGATCAGCGCCCCGCCCTCTTTCGCGTTGTTCGAGCTTTCAGGAGCGATGACCCCTCGGACATCTCCCTTGCCGAAGTTCTCACTATTTTTCTCGGTCTGGACAGCATGGGCGTATGCGAACCAGTCGGCCACAGCACTTCCCAGTCCCGGCAGTACGCCTATCCACACACCAATGACGCTGCATCGCATCACCAGCCACCAGTTGCGAAAAACGTCCTTGATCCCCTCCATAAGGCCGCTGCCGCTCTCCTTGCCCTGAGCGATGCTGGTCCTCCGGACGGCCATTTCGATTAGCTCTGGCACGGCAAATATGCCTAGCCCAATGATGACGATGTTGAAGCCACCCCAGAGGTAGAGGGTATTGAAGGCGAACCGCTCGATACCGGTCTTCTCGTCGATGCCCACGGTCGAAACTAAAACCCCAAAAATAGCTACGAGAAGCCCTTTAATCGGCGCCTTGCCGCTAAGGACACCGACGGCGCTGAGCCCCCACACGACAAGAACAAAGAATTCCGGTGATCCGAAGCTGAGGACAAGAGGCCGAAGGATAGGAAGGGAAGCCAACAGAACAATAGCGCCGAAGATACCGCCTACGGCGGAGGCCATGAAGGCGGCCCCAAAGGCACGATTGGCCTCTCCCTTCTGTGCCATCGGGTAACCATCCACAATGGTGGCCTGGGACCCCGCACCCCCGGGGACAGCAATTAACACAGAGGAGAAGGTATTGGCAGTGTTGGAGACCACTCCTATCCCCAGGAGGAGCGCAATAGCTTGATAGGGAGTGAGAGTGAGACTATAGGGAAGGATTGCTGTCAATATCAGGAGAGATCCGACCCCTGGCAGGGCTGCAAACAAACTACTGATAATGACCCCTGCCACCATGAGGAAAAGGGCCCAAGGTTCCAGTATCCCCATGAGCCCCTGGTATCCAGCCTCAAACATTTTCCCTCATCCAGAGGCGCCTTGGGTTGAGACGGGGAACCGCCGGCCCTCCAACTCTTGTCACTGACGATAGCTGTAGGAATCCCGCACTATTTTTCCGGCAAGCCGTATTTTTTCCTAACCTTAGCAGAATAGGCAATAGCCTCATCCGAGATACCGACTATCTCCTTAAGCAAAGCCTCAATTTCCGTGCCGGATGTAACCTTAAGGT
This sequence comes from Deltaproteobacteria bacterium, assembly GCA_027297485.1. The sequence continues at coordinate 526 of JAPUHZ010000398.1, read as the reverse complement.
CTACACTCAACACCGCTTTTGCCCGAGTGAGAAACTTTGGGTTCTTGGTCACCTGATCAAAGGCCAGCCGGTAGGCTTGAACGTATTCCTTGGGCGTTCCCGGCGGTAGTGCCAGCCATTTATCAACCTGGCCGGCGCCTACCCAGGATAAGTAACCTTTCCACTCTATTTCCTTGAGTTTTTTGGCTTGCAAAAGTTCAGGCATGGTGGGAACATCCCTGAAGGATGAACGCCGGAGGTATTTACCGCCAGATAAGATCCCTGCCTGGGTCACCAGATCAACCACTCCTTCCTCTTTCAGACCACGGAGGAGAAAGGCATTGGACGTCGCCGTCATCTCGATCTCTCCTTGGAGTAGCGCCGTAGTCAGCGCATCAGTCCCTGGGTAACCTGTAACCCACCTAACATTCCATCCTAGAAACTCCGCACCCCATGCGATCATAGCGTTCCAGGTCCGCGTTCCGCTTAACGCGCCGACAATGACCGGCTTGGCCGAGCGATTGTTCAACCTCTTGTGGGCGTCCTT
>JAPUHZ010000397.1 GCA_027297485.1 Deltaproteobacteria bacterium | reverse complement strand
CTCTCCCCTGTGGAGTATTGATCTCACCGCAGACCGAGTGTGACCCCCAAGGCCTTACTCCACGGGGCAAAGGACGCCAAGGAGGGGGAACGTAAAAGTTTTCTTTGAGGTCCCTTCGGCTTTGCTCAGGACAGGCTTGGCGAGAAAATCTTTGTTGAAACGTTCTGTTGAACATTTTATCGGTAAGAATCTAAGGGAGTACGGTGTAGGGATGGGAAATTCGGTAGTAGTACGTGAGATCCGGGAGCGGGACGAATGGAACGCCCTGGTCCTTGGATTACCCAACTACGATCTACGGCAAGGTTACGAGTGGGGTGAGGCCCTTGCGAGCCAGCGCTGGATCCCCAGGCGAATCGCGGTCTTTGAGAGGGAAGCTTGCGTGGCAGCGATCTCTATTCTCGCCAAGCAGCTTCCGTTTCTCAGTCGGTCTATTCTCTATGCGCCCGGTGGGCCTCTCCTTATCGATGCCAGGCATGACCGGGCCTGGGAGGGGTTATTGGAAGGGACCCGACGCGTTGTAACCGAGACACGCGCCGTATTCCTCCGGGTAAGTCCAAGGGTACCTAACGAAGAAGTCGCTATTCGGCATGCCCTAACTGTCCGTGGCTTTCAACACCTGGTGGAGGACTGGACGACGTGGAATAGCCCGCGCATCACAATGACGATGGACTTGCGAGAACCCGAGGATGTTCTCAAACTGAAACTGAGAAAACGGTATAGGGAATACATCGCTTCAGCTTCGAGGCGAGGTCTAAGCGTGAGGCCGGCGGAGTCTCCGGAGGACGCGCGGGAGTTTCATGATTCCCTGGTGTTGCATGGCCGAAAAAAGCGTTTTCCAGTCAGAGGGCAATCTTATTTTGAACGACTGTGGGACGAGTATGTCCTCAAAGGGCAGGGAATTTTGCTCCTGGCCGATTACAAAGGAAAAACCGTAGGCGGCCTGCTTGGAGTCAAGTTAGGCACGACGGCCCACATGCTCTATGTAACCGTTCGAGACCGGATGGGTACGGAGAGGATGCATCAGGGCCCGCCCCTCTACTGGGAGTTTATCAGATGGGCGAAAGAAAGTGGTTGCAAAGAAATTGATTGGGGAGGGGTCGGTACGAACTTTCCACCTCGTGAAGATGATCCGGGTTTTGGCATTTACAACTTCAAGCTGGGTTTCAACTCTTCTCTTCAATATCTCACCGGCTACTACGACATCGTTTTCTCCAAGCGTTCTTACAAGGCGCTTAGGTTTCTGGAACGCTGGGTTTCCGCGATCGCCTGGACATTCCATGCACAGTTAAATGGTAGATTCTTACAGGCAAAGGCTTTGATTCGTTCGGGAGTGGAAAGGGTTCGGAAAGGTCCGGTGCCATCTTTTGAACCCAAGGTCGCGCCTATACATCGTAACTCTCGCCGACTGTTATCCGATTTCGGCCTGAAGGGAGTTCGAGTAATTGTAACCGACGCGGAGACCCGCTTGGGACTCTACGTCATTAGAGCCCTTGGAAGAGCGGGGTGCAGAGTAACCGCTCTGTCAAGCAAACAAGCAAGCAAGCGAGTTATTGGGTTCTCGTCTCGATTCGTGTCGGAGCGTCATCTACTATCATCTGAGCCGTATCAACCGGAGCTGCTCAAGGGGATCGAGTTGCTTGCAAACACACACGATGTGCTGGTGCCTATCTCGCCACTGAGTATCTCGACCGTGGCCGAACACACATGTCAACTTCAGTCAAAGCTTCGGTTTTATGTTCCACCGATTGACACTTTTCGAATCGCAACGGATAAAGCGGCAACTACTCGGATTGCGGAGGAAGCCGGAATTCCAGTTCCAACAACTTACCATGGTCTGGATCAACACAAAATTGAGCAGTGGGCTGAGGATACAAGAGTACCGTTTCCGATGATAGTAAAGTTCGCAAATGATGTGAGAATAGATCTTTGGAGTCCAGGTGATCGGTACCGTATAGTGCACTCGGCATCTGATTTGGGTCGGGAATACAGACGCATGTTTAAAGTCGGAGGCAATCTGATAGTGCAGGACTATATCGAAGGTGAGGGTTGTGGGTACTTTACGATTACTGGACCTTCTGGTGAGCCACTCGCTACATTTTGCCATCGGCGGCTTCGCGAATATCCAATCTCCGGAGGGCCAAGTACGCTCTGCGAGAGTATATACGAAAAACCTCTCGTCGAGCTCGGGAGCCGGCTTTTAAGGACAATGCAGTGGAGAGGCGTCGCCATGGTTGAGTTTAGGCGCGATTATCGAGAAAACGTATATAAGTTTTTGGAAATCAACCCGCGCTTCTGGGGCTCTTTGCCACTAGCGATTCAATGCGGGGTAAATTTCCCGGTCTATTCTGTTCAGATGGCGCTTGGAATAGAGCCAACCACGAATGGGGACTATCCGGTTGGTAGAAAGATGCGGTTCTTTTTCTCGGATTTGTGTGCGGTTATGGGCCAATTGCAAAATGGAAGAAAGCTGTCTACTGGGCTTGGATACATCAGGGAATTGTGTGATTTCTCAATTAAAGATGGGCTCTTTGAAAAGGACGATCCAAGGCCGGTTGTAACCTACGTCCTGAATCGGTTTAGGGGATGATCCTCTGCGATCTGGATAAGGTGCTTGCCACCAGTCGTGGCATGGATACAACATACGGCGAGCGAATTCACCGCACGTTCGTACAATTGCCCCTGCAGCTCCAAATAATAAGAGAGGCCGGTATCCCATTTCACATCGTGACGACCAAGACCGAAGCTGAAGCCTGGGAGGTCTTGAGAACTATTGGTCTTGATAAGCATGTGACATCTGTTATAGGGGCGAACGCTTTGCTATGGCCGTCTGTGTGGAGTGCACTGAAGAACGGGCGAATACCTGTTTCGATATCGAAGGCGTTCTACGGAAGGGCTATTCCAAACAACAACTCGGGACGAGTCGTGATGATTGAGGACCAGCGAAACAATCTGAATGCGATGTTTGAAGCAGGATGTATCGACGTCGGAATATTAGTGCCCCAAGTTAGTGTCGTGGAAAACCGTGTTGTGGAATGGTTCGATCTAGACCTGGTATTGCGAGTTGCCAGAGAGCTTGTGACGGACAGTATGAATGCAGATGAGTTAGCAAGACTAGGTCTGAAAGCTTATCGTTGTCAGACAGATGGACTCAAGGAAATTGATATTAGGGATCTTAAGATAATGCGTCGGAATGATCGGTATCTTATAGAGATGCCCATCGTATCCGCATTAAAGGATCCCTCGTCTGGAATTATGCTTCAGTCACTCGACACTGGTTATACCTTAACTACGAGGCGACTCAACGTTGTTACCGCGCTACGCACCGGCCGGCAGACATTCCTTCGAGTGACCGCCGCTCTGTCTGGGAGAAGTTAATGACGGAATGGCAAAGACGCTTTAGCGATCCCAGATTTCGAAATTATTTTCTTAATCCGCACTTTTGGACTAGATGCATTAATAACCCTAGAAAGGCTTGGCAGAATGTTTGTGCGGCGCTGAGGTACCCCTCGTTTTATCGGATAAGCCGATCTGTGGAAGGCCTTATTACGCTACACCTGGCTACTGAATTGTATGAGGGGGTAAAACGTACACAGGCAATCTCACCGAATGTCGTGGAAGTTGGAGCATTCAAGGGACTGTCTACAATATTCATGTCACTTGGTTCGTACGAAGTGAACAAGAGGGTTAAGTCGTTTGAAATGTTCACTGGTTTGCCTGTGTGCAACCCAAAGCTGGATTCTTACTGGAAAATTGGAGAGTTTGCGTCTGAGCAAGAAGAGTACGAGTTAAATGTAACACGTTATGGACGACGTGAGGTAGTTGACCTCGTTGTAGGCGACGCCCGTGAGACTATTTTGCCAACTCTTGGAGTGGATGGGTTCTCCTTCGCATTCCTCGATGTTGACGTATATGAGGTTATGAGAGACCTCTTGTTCAAATTGTGGAGCATTGCCAGAGGGGGAGAAATTATATTTGTTCACGACATTCACTCTCCGGGGATTCGCCAGGCGGTGGACGAACTCAAGCAGGTGGCTGGCCGTAAAGTAGTCGAAGCGCGACCAGAGAATGTAACGGCACGAATCCATGTTGTGAATAGGTAGTAGACCAAACCCTCTACACTGGCCTCGCATTTCTCGATCCGCCGCAACACTGAATGTCCTCCCTCGATTACAAGGCCAATACGATTTGTTTCCTGACCGGTAGTTCCCTTTGCGCTACGGTTCGCTAAGCGGCATCGTTTGCCATGCGTTTGAGACTTAGGCGGCAGACCCAAAAGGTGTTGAAAGGCGAAGGGATGAAAAGAGGATTAGGGCAAACAAATTTAATTGGAATAACCACTGGACTTTTCCTGCTTGCAGCAACGGCAGGGTTCGGCAAACCACATGTGGGAGGACTGGCAGAACTCTACTCGTGGCGAGAGGACTCGGTAAATCTCGTGAAGAATTCCTCCTTTGAGCAGGTCGACGAAGCAGGGAGGGTTTCAGGATGGAAGGTTGGGCAGCCTGGGCATTTTTTCCCTGTTACCGACGTGGCCCGATCCGGTCTCAGGAGCATGTACCTGAGGGACAGCCACCTTGCGCGAAGGCATCCTAGCGCAGTGCAGGCCCTCTCGCTCACCCCCGGCTGGTACAGCATGAAGGGTTGGATAAAGGCAGAAGGCGCAGGGTCTAACAAAAAAGGCGCTGGCGGCCGGATCAGCGTGAAACGGGGCAAGGGGCGGGTGTCAAGCCGGGTGATCCGGGGGACCACAAACTGGACAAAAGTCGTGCGGCAAAGCTTCCTTATCATGCAGGGAGAATCCGCTATGCTTAGGCTGGAAGCGTACCGGAAACCTAACGGCAGTGTTTTCTTCGATGACATCGAGGTGCATCGCCTGATTTCACCGGTAGTAGAGGGCTTCCTCCTCTACCCCAACTACCGAGGTTTTCTCTTCGACGATCGCTCCCAGACCATCCGGATGTCGGTGACGGTTCGTCCACAGGAGGCAAAGGCGCGGTTATCTGATCTTACCATCCGCCTGAGCCTCAATAAAGTAGTTGATGGAGTATACTTTTCAGTAACCTCTATCGAGGAGAATCCCACAAAGTTTTCGTTCGTAATGACACTCGACGCTGGAAAGCTGCCAGCCGGAGCTTATACCCTGAGACTCCAGGCGCTGCGCCGTGGAACCGGCAGGCTCGTGTTCGAGTATCCTTCCTATCGCATCGTGAAAGCACCGAGTGCATGGCGCTCTGCTCTAAGAACTTACGTCGATTCGGACAATGTTCTGGTTCTTGACGGCAAGCGCAAGTTCGTTCTCGGCATCTACGATACAGGCGGAATACCGGTCGAATCTGAGGTCGCAAAGATCGCCGAAGCCCCGCTAGACCTCTACCTCAATTACTGGCTTGGGGCACGTGGGCTTACTCGACTGCAACAGCTCGCCAGTCGGCTTCAGACGTATGGAATGTGGTATCTGCATACAGTGACAAAATGGTACGAACACACGTACAATTGGCAAGAGCGCATCAGTAAAATTACGTGTGATGGGCAAACGGGCGAGGAGCTCGGCGCCGAAGCGTTCACAGCTTGTATGGCTCGTGAGATCTCGGACATCGCAGGAATCGCGGGCTACTATGTCGCGGACGAAAAACCGGTGAGTCACATCCCGCGTATCTTTGGTCAGTACAAGACCCTTCGTGCCAACAGTCCCAGAGGCGGTGTGACTTTCATCGCCCAGAACCGTAAGAAAGAAGTGGTTCGTTGGCGGGATGCGGCTGACGTGATAGACGTGCACCGCTATCCAATCTACAACGTTCCCGAGGGCAGTCTCTCCCCGCTCCAGCGGGTGACGGAGACCACCGAAGCCGCCCGAGAAGCGGTCGAGGGCAGCCGG
>JAPUHZ010000396.1 GCA_027297485.1 Deltaproteobacteria bacterium | reverse complement strand
ATTGCATCCGGACCCTTCTCCCCAGTGCGGATACGAATGACCTCATCCACTGGGGTGACAAAGATCTTGCCGTCACCGATCTTCCCGGTCCGAGCAGACTCCGTGATCACCTCAACCACTCTTGCAGCCTTGTCATCAGGCACTAGAATTTGAATCTTCACCTTAGGCAGGAAATCGACGCTGTATTCTGCGCCACGATACAGCTCCGTATGCCCCTTCTGCCGTCCAAACCCCTTTACCTCACTCACGGTCATACCCTGGACGCCAGCCTTTGTGAGCGCCTCTTTGACTTCATCCAACTTAAAAGGTTTGACAATAGCCTCAACCATCTTCATAAGGCCTCCTTTAGAAAAAGCTTTCGACTCGAAAAAATAAAATGAGTAATGGACGCTAATCCGGTCTACAGGCAAATCCCATGCCACAACGTTCCTCGCGGCTTGAACCTCTATTCCTACGGCAAAGAGCCTGATTATTTACGAGATCTACAACAAAAGGTAAAAAGAAAGGGTGGGTTGATCTGCTCAGTGTTTAAGCGCCCTGCCCAAATCATGAGCAGGGAGTGGTATAAAGTTGGCTACCATGCCACTGGACGAAGGAATGTTTTCCAGACAAATATTTGATGCGAGATGATTACCTTTGGACAAATTCAAGGCTTCACAAACAGTTTTCGATGAGAGAGGGCCGGCAATTCAGCGCGTACTTTTGCCAGGTAGGTCAAATCGATCTCAGCCAAGATCACTCCGGGACAATCGGAGGCCCGAGCTAGAACCCTCCCCCAGGGATCCACAATCATCGAACTACCATACGTGGCAAAGCTCTTCGGGTTCTTGCCGATTTGATTCGGGGCGATGATATAAACCTGATTCTCTATGGCCCGTGTGCGCAAGAGAGGCTCCCAGTGAGCTTCTCCGGTCAATGCCGTAAAGGCGGATGGGACAAAGATTGCCTGAGCGCCCTTGTCAACCAAGGCACGATAGAGTTCGGGGAAACGGAGATCGTAGCAGATCGTGAGTCCCATCGGGCAGATCTCGGTCTCGGCCACAACAATCGCCTCACCAGGCTGGCGGGTCTCTGACTCGACAGTGGAGACACCCATTTCGAGGTGGACATCAAAAAGATGAATCTTGCGGTAACGTGCCAGGAGATTACCTTTAGGATCAAAGAATAGGCTTGTGTTATAGGCCTTGGTGCTTTCCGGGATCTCCTCGAGGATTGAGCCCGAGAGGAGATAGATATCCAGCTCACGGGCCAGATGCGCCATTAAATTAGCGGTAGGGCCGGGGATGGGTTCTGCGTATCTTCCTTCCTCTTCTTTGTCTCCACGCCAATTAAATACCTCGGGTAGAGCCACAACCTTTGCCCCTCTGGCAGCGGCCTCGCGAACCTTGGCCTCGGCCTCCTTAAGGTTCTCGTCCTTATTGGGAGAGGCTAGCATCTGGATGGCTGCAACCAAAACCTTCATCGTTTCCTCGAATTAAAAGATAAAGGGTTCAAGGGATGAGAGAGGCCTGAGCTGAAAAAGCGATTAACCTTTTACCCTTGATCCCGGCAATCCTTATTCCTTTGTTTAGCGATTCAGGAAAACCGGACAGGGGCTTTTTCTGAGCACGTACTCCGTGGTGCTCCCCAGGACCATCTCAATAATCCGTCGATGCCCATAAGCCCCAATAAAGAGGAGATCGTAACTGAAGTTAACTAAATAATCCACAATCTTTTGCTCAGGGTAACCTCGGGCAAGCTCATAGCGGGCTTCAATCCCGTAAGAGCCTAAATAGGACTTTACCTCCTGGAGCACTTTCTCGCCCGCCTTCTCCTCCTTTTGGACATAAAGAACGGTTAGAGGAAGGCGTAGCTGGGCGCAAAACTCAGCCGCAGATTCCATAGCGGAGCTGGCCCTTTGACTACCATCGTAGGCTAGAAGAGGATGATCAAGAACCTTAAATTTCTTGGTCGAGACAAAGACCGGGCGGGGGCACTTCCGGGTAACACTCTCCGCCGTGCTTCCCAAGAGACCCGTAGAGAACTCCTCGTTGATCCCGCGGTGACCCAAGATTACAAGGTCTGCCACCCTGGAGCGTTCACAGATTTCGTTAGGAATGATGCCCATGTCAAGGAAAGTCTCGTGCCGTATCCCTTTCTGCTTACAGCGCTGAGTGAACTCTTTGAGTATAGCCTTCCCCCTGTCTTCTAAAACCTCCCGCATCTTGGTCGAGAAATCCAGATAGGGCTCAAACCCTAGAGAGCCGGAGATATCGTGGTAGAAGGTCCCCTCTATGGAAACCGTGTCGATCACGTGCTGACCGAAAAGGGCACCGTTGAACTTCTCGGTCATCCAGAGGGCATAATCCAGAGCTGCATTGGAATGGTCCGAACCATCGAGGGGAACCAAGATATTTTTTATCATGCTTCCAGCCCTCTCTTTCCGAGAGATAACATACCAGCCCCCTTTTTTTTTGCAAGTTATACTTTTCCGCACCCCAGAGGGGGGTTTACAGGGAAGATCCGATGGGAGATAATAAAAAAGTCTGTGCGAAGGCAGGAATGGCAATGGGACAAAGAAAGAATAAAAACGAATTTCTCCTTCAGGACCTCATCACGGTGGCGCGGAGGTTAAAAATCGAGGTCCGAACAGAAAAATTGCTGCGGGAAGTGGGATATCATGCCCATAGCGGCCGTTGCCGATTGAAAGAAAAAGAGCTTATCATCATTGATCGGGACACCCCGCTGGGTGACCAAGTGGATTTCCTGGCCGCCGAGCTAAGCGACCGAAAACCTGACACAACTGAATTCCCTCCTCATCTCAGAGGGCTCCTAAAAGAAAGATAAGCGATCGGCCTTTGGCCTTCTGCATACTAACTGCTGACCTCTCATGGTTTATTGTGGTGAACTCGAATCTTCTTTGCCGCCTCAATCCCGAGGGAAAACTCATCCCCTCCTACCTTCAGGCTCATGATCCCTAAGGAGGGGGCAACGTCCAGGACCTGAACTTTAGCCCCAGGGAGAAGACGATGCTGTTGCATGAAACCGAGCAAACGGGCATCTCTCTCCCCCCCCTCCGTAATGCATTCAAGGACCACCTTTTTGCCGGCTGGGACACGATGTAAGGGCAGACCCTTCCGATGTGAAGAAGACGACCCTTTCCCTGGGATGCGGTTGCCATGAGGGCATGTGGTGGGATAGTGCAGGAGCTTGGCTAATCTCTCTTCTACCTCTGGAGAGATCGCATGTTCCAGGCGATGAGCCTCTTGATGGGCCTTTACCCAATCTAGACCCAGCAGGTCGGTCAACAACCTCTCCGTCAAGAAATGGCGCCGCAGGATCCCTTCGGCAACCTTTTTCCCTTTGATTGTTAAGTGAATCTCCTTTCGACGCTCCACCCTGACATAGCCTTCACTCTCTAAACGCCGCAGGGTACTGAACATGGTCGACGGAGAGACCCCCATTTCATCCGCTACCCTGGCTGCAATGACGGGCTGTGCCTCCTCCGCAAGGACATAGACTGCCTTTACGTAATCCTCGATGGTCGGCGTAATCTTAGAGGGCTCCACAGGCTTGACAAACTTTTACTTTTTGGTTATACGAAGATTATAAGTTTGCTCTATAAAATCTGAATTATGACAGAAAGCGCATGATCTATTTCCCAAACACCTATCAATCTTATTTTATGAATCAACAAAGGTCAAGCTAAGAAGGCCGAACTCCGTGCGAGATTTTTCCCAATTGCGCGAGATGGTCGCTGGGTTCATTCTTGCTGGACTTCTCCTTGGGGCCCAGGTCGGCCCTGCAAGCGCGCAGGAGGTCGTTGTTTACTCCGCAAGAATCGAAAAGCTCATCAAGCCCATATTCGATGCCTTCACGGCAAAGACAGGCGTCCAGGTGAAATTCTTGACTGCCAGTGGGCCTGAACTGTTCGAGCGCCTCAGAGCGGAAGGATCTAAAACTCCGGCCGACCTTTTCATGACGGTTGACGCGGGTAACCTCTGGATCGCCGAGCAGGCAGGGCTCCTCCAGGGGGTTAAATCGGCTGTGATCGAAAAGAATATCCCGACCCATCTTCGAGCCAAGGATAACGCATGGGTAGGGCTATCAGTGCGGGCCAGGCCCATCATATACAGCACCAAGCGGGTGAAGCCTTCGGAACTCTCGACGTACGAAGCGCTAGGCGACCCTAATTGGCAGGGGCGGCTGTGCCTGCGCACCTCCAGAAAGGTCTACACCCAGTCCCTTGTGGCAACCATGATCAAGACCTTAGGTGAAAAGAGCACCGAGGAGGTCGTCCGCAGATGGATCAACAACCAGCTGCGTATTTTTAACAGCGACACCAAGCTCCTTCAGGCCATCGCCGCAGGGCAGTGTGATGTAGGCATCGCGAATTCATACTATTTGGCCCGCTTGAAGGCGAAAGACCCCGGCTTTCCCGTGGCAATCTTCTGGCCAAATCAAAATGATCGCGGCGTCCATGTGAATATCTCCGGTGCCGGGGTAACCAAGTATGCCAAAAACCGGGCTAACGCCGTCAAGTTAATTGAGTTTTTGAGTTTTCCCGAGGTGCAGAGGCTATATGCCGACGCCAATTATGAGTACCCCGCTAACCCGACGGTCAAGCCCCACAGATTAATCGCTGCATGGGGCAGTTTTAAGGCCGACCAAGTAAACGTGGCAGCGGCTGGTGAACTACAGGTCGCCGCCATCAAACTGATGGACCGGATGGGATATAAGTGAAACGGTACGGATTTTTGCCATGACCGCCAGCCAGACGGGAGCTGTACCATACAAAAGACAACAGCGCACATCCTGGCATCGGCCTGATGTATGGCCGGTGGCCGCCAGCATATTAGCTCTCTTCGTGGCTACCCCGATTCTGGTAGTCGTTGCTTCTCTCGCGACCCCCAGTGTCGATATCTGGGCTCACCTGTGGCAGACCCAACTGGCCGAGCTTGTCTGGAACACCCTAAGACTGATGGTTGGAGTGGGTCTCGGTGTGCTGGTCCTGGGCGTGGGCCTCGCTTGGCTTGTAACCATGTACCGCTTCCCGGGTCGAGCGATCTTTACCTGGCTTCTCATTCTCCCCCTGGCTATGCCCGCGTACGTGATTGGCTTTGTCTTCCTGGCCATCTTCGACTACACGGGCCCAGTCCAAAGCCAGCTCCGTGCCATGTTCGGACCGGAGGTCTGGTTCCCAGAGATCGCCTCCTATAGCGGGGTAACGCTCGTCATGACATTGGTCCTCTACCCTTACGTCTACATGCTCGCACGTACCGCGTTCTGCGAACAGTCAGCGGGCAAGCTGGAGGCAGCACAGGCTTTAGGGGCAGACACGCCGGCTATCTTTTGGAAAGTAGCGCTTCCCCTCGCGCGACCATCCATCGTAGCCGGGCTGGCGCTAGCCCTAATGGAGGCGCTAGCAGACTTCGGGACTGTGGCCATCTTCGGTTATTCCACCTTCACCGTGGCCATCTACCGTGTCTGGTTCGGTATGTTCGACCGCGGTGCGGCCACCCAACTGGCTAGCCTGCTCATCTTCTTCACCTTGGCCCTTTATCTGCTGGAGCGGGCAGGGCGCGGGCGCGCCCGCTTCTATCAGACAGAAGGAACTATGCGGCCGGCCCCGTCCAGGATACTCCGCGGCTGGAGGGCCTGGGCCGCGAGTGGGGCAGCGAGCCTGGTAGTCGGAGTTGCCTTTGTCCTGCCAGTTACCCAACTTCTTGTTTGGATTGTCGGTAGTCTTGATATCGACCACCGCTATCCGGAATTCCTGTTCAATACCCTAGTATTGGGGGTAACCACAGCCATCTTGGCAGTGATTGCGGCGGTGGTAGTGGCGTATGGCCTCCGTCTCAGTCGCAGCCGGGCTGTCACCGCATTTGCCAGCGTTGCCAGCATGGGGTACGCCCTTCCAGGGTCGGTTATCGCTGTAGGTGTGCTTGCGCCCCTGACTTTCCTAGACCACACGCTTGATGCTTTCCTGCAAAGGGCAGTGGGGATCTCCAGCGGACTTCTCCTCACAGGCTCTATGATCGGCCTGGTCTTTGCCTATCTGGTTCGCTTCCTGGCGGTAAGCTACCAAACTGTAGAGGCAAGCATGGTTAAGATCGCGCCGAGCATGGACATGGCGGGGCGTTCACTTGGGATCAGCGCAGGCGGAGTGCTCCGACGCATTCACCTACCACTGATCCGGCACGGCCTTAGTGCCGCTGCCGTCCTTGTCTTTGTGGACGTGATGAAGGAGATGCCGGCCACTCTCATGCTCAGACCGTTTGGCTATGACACTTTAGCGGTTCGGGTGTGGCAGCTTACCTCGGAATCGTTCTGGCAGGCGGCAGCGCTCCCCGCGTTGACCATTGTGGCAGCCGGCATCCTGCCGGTTCTGGTGTTGGTGAGAAGCGGCACGGGACTTAGAGCGGAATGATTATTGAGGTTTTTCTCCTTGAACGGATAGTACGCACACCGAAAGTTCAATTCAAGTGAAAAAGAGGCATCGTTACGCTGCCTTTGCGGGAGTCTCCTGGCCCGTCTCACCTATCAAGGGGTGGAGCTGAAGTGCGAGAGATGTAGACGTTTTGTAGTTATTCCATTGAGCGAAGATACGGAGTTAAAAACGGAACAATAGCCTGTTATTGGGGATGCTCTCCACCAAAAGCCGTCAGTGAAGTGCCGAAACTGAATGATGATGACAGAAAGCTAATCCCAACTTCATGTTGGCCATGCGTCAAAAGCAAGTTCTGATCATTCGACAGAGCCTTTACTAACTGCCACCTTTTAAAATCTAAAATATTGAGATCCTGACTGTTCACCGATTAGGGCACTTTTGCCAAACTTACCACCTCCCTTGGCGTTTTCTGTAATTTCTGACGCCTTTCTTCTATCCCTGGCCCACGGGAAAAACGGTCTACACTTTGAGATAGTCTAGGAAAATCACGCTGTTTGATGAGTTGTTGATTTCGCTGTCACCTTTGGCATTTGGCTTGCTACCCTCTATGAAAAATAGCGAAACCTCAGTCGTAAGGAGGAGAAAATGACACAGGTAAATAGGTGCTTGAGCTTCGGTCTTTTAACCCTTGCACTCTGGTGGGGTGGCAACTCGGTATCTTTTGCGGGCACGCCGACGGAGCAGGTCAAAAATACGATTGATCGTGTCTTGGCGATCTTGCAAGATCCCACGACTAAAGGGGAGGCCAAGAAGGCGGAGAGGAGAGAGAGACTTCGACAGGTCCTTTCGCCACGGTTTGACTTCGCGGAGATGGCCAGGAGGTCGCTAGGACGTCATTGGAAGAGGATTAATGGAAAACAAGACGAATTTGTCGCTGTATTCACTGCCTTCGTCGAGAACTCTTATATAGCGAAACTTGAATCTTTCAAAGACGAAAAAATGGTCTATGTGCGCGAGCGCCTAGATAAGGATTTCGCTGAGGTCGATACCAAGATCGTCCCCAGCAATGGGGAGGAGTTTGCCATCAATTACAAACTTCATCTCGCTAGAGGCGAATGGAAGGTCTACGATGTGGTCGTCGAAAACGTTAGCTTGGTAAACAACTACCGGTCCCAATTTAACCGCATCCTCGCCCGTGCATCGTTTGACGAACTGCTTAAACTATTGCGAGAAAAGGGGTCTACAAAGGAAAGTAAAAGAAGTTAAGACAGATAGGCATTTTTCAACCGCCTCATCTAATACAAACGCAGTAAGTAAGTTTACATTCCCTCGGTGGAAGTAGCCTTCAGGCCGAGGGAAATGGGGGTGATTATTCGTACCGTTTGGACCTGCACCAAGCCTCACGTTCGGTTCCCTCGTCCTTCAGTCTCCTTCCCCTCGGAATAGCCTCAATGGTGCGAATTTAAATACGTTTGTATTAGTAAAGACTTTGTCGTCTGCCTGTGAGAGTTGCGGAGGGGCGCAAATCCCTAACTTTACAAGGAATTTGATTCCTGGCGGATGGCGTCGATGCGTTCTACTGTGGTCGGATGGGAGTAGTGATAGGCGGAGTACCAAGGATGGGGTGTAAGATTGGCGAGGTTCTCGACCGTCAACTTGATGAGCGCCTCCTCCATCGGCTTTCCGTCCTTCAAGGTCCGTGCGGCAAACCGGTCAGCCTCGTATTCGTGCCTGCGCGATAGAAGATTCATCAAGGGACTGAGATAAAATGTAACCGGGCCGGAGAGTAGGCTAAAGAGCACCAAGGCCCCATAGTTGGACGGCTTTTCCAAACCAAAGGCAAGGAACATAGGCCCATAATCCACGAGCAGACTGAGAATGTAGAGGCCCACCAAAAGATAAATACCCTTAATAACCAGCATCCTGCGAATGTGTTTCATTTTATAGTGGCCCATCTCATGGGCTAGAACAGCAAGTCCTTGGCCCATCGTCATGTGCCCTATCAGCGTATCAAATAGAACGATCCTTTTGGTCTTCCCGATCCCCGTGAAATAAGCATTAGAATGGGCCGAGCGTCTTGAGCCATCCATTGTGTAAATGCCGCCGGTTTTAAAACCTACCTGATCGGCTAAGGCCAAAATTCGCCGGCGGAATTCCCCCTCTTCCAAAGGTTCGAATTTGTTAAAGAGCGGAGCGATAACCGTGGGATAAATAATCACCATCACAAATTGAAAAGCAAAAATGAAAAAAAAGGCCCAAAGCCACCAATAAGAACCTGTGGTCCCCATCAACCAGAGCACGCCGAAGAGAAAGGGAATGCCGATTATAACCGAAAGGATCAGTCCTTTAATCTTATCGGTGAGATAAAGCCCGGGTGTAGTCTTGTTAAATCCGAAGCGTTCCTCGATCACAAAAGTAGAATAAATATCTGTGGGCAGACTCAGAACGGAAAAAATTAAGCCCGTACTGAAGCAGAATAAAATCCCTGTGGCGTGTGTGCCTGATGAAAATTGATTGCCCACATTCTGGGAGAGGTGATCTAGATAGGGAAGCACGCCTCCAAACAGGACGAATAAGGTAATCAATCCCCCATAGGCTTCAGCCCAACGCTGAAACCGGCCTTTTACGAGTGTGTACTCTACCGACTTGCGGTAATCCTCTGAAGTCACCTTATCTTGGAAAAAGCTTGGAATCTCTCGTTTGACGAACTGTCGGCGGACATAGCCCATGTTCATCTCGTTGAGGACAAATTCAACGAGAAATTCCAAGACAAAAAAAATGAGAAATAAACCGACGACGACCTGTTCCATGAGAGAGAAAAGGGAGTGCGAAAAAAACAGCAGTCAGGATTCAGAGGGTTCTTTATTCTGACTGCTGAATTCTGGATACTGATTTCTTAGTTTCTGAACCGGAGGTCTCTCCGTAAGTGAAGGTCAGTTTATCTTCGTTCTCATCGATCTCCACCTTGCCGCCGTTTTGTAGTTTCCCGAACAGGATCTCGTCAGCCAACACCCGTTTGATCTCGGTCTGAATCAAACGCGCCATGGGCCGCGCCCCGAAGATCGGGTCATACCCCCTTTGCGCCAGCCAACGGCAGGCCTTCGAAGAGAGGTGGAGAAAGACCTTTTTGTCGTTGAGTTGGAGATCCAGCTCCACGATGAATTTATCCACCACCCGCTCGATGATTTCCGGACTCAAGGCGTTAAAGGTGATCATGGCGTCGAGGCGGTTCCTAAATTCCGGGCTGAACATCTTCTCGATCGCCTCCTTGCCCTTCCCTACGTTGGAGCGCAGACCAAATCCCAGTGGCGCGCCGCTTATTTCCCGAGCACCGGCGTTGGTGGTCATGATCAGGACGATGTTGCGGAAGTCTGCCTTCCGCCCGTTATTGTCCGTCAGCGTGGCGTGGTCCATCACCTGGAGCAGGATACTGAAGAGATCGGGATGCGCCTTTTCGACCTCGTCCATCAGGAGCACTGCGTAAGGGTTCTTGTTCACAGCGTCAGTCAGGAGGCCGCCTTGATCGAACCCGACGTAGCCCGGCGGGGCGCCAATCAGGCGTGATACGGTGTGTCTCTCCATATACTCGCTCATGTCGAAGCGGAGGAATTCCACCCCAAGGACTCGCGCAAGCTGCTTTGCCACTTCAGTCTTCCCCACACCTGTAGGGCCCGAGAAGAGAAAACAGCCGATGGGTTTTTCCGGAGAGCCCAGGCCGGAACGGGACAGCTTAATGGCGCTGGCCAGGGTCTCGATCGCCGTATCCTGACCAAAAACGGTCAACTTCAAATCACGCTCCAGGTTCTGCAGTTGCTCCTTGTCTGATGCCGACACACTGCGTGGTGGGATCTTAGCGATCTTGGCAACGATCTTTTCTATGTCTTTGGGACCAATGGTCTTTTTCCGTCTGTCCGGTGGGAGAATCTTGACCGCAGCGCCCACCTCATCGATCACGTCAATCGCCTTGTCAGGCAAACGCCGGTCATTGATATGCTTGGCGGACAGCTCTGCCGCTGAGCGCAGCGCGGGGGCAGTGTAGTGGACCCCATGATGCTTCTCATAGTGCGGCTTTAACCCCTGGAGAATCTGGTAGCTCTCCTCCACGCTAGGCTCGCAAATCTCGATCTTCTGAAAACGGCGTGCCAGGGCCCGGTCCCTTTCGAAATAGCTCTTATAATCGTGGTAAGTGGTGGAGCCGATGCATCTGAGTTCTCCGGAGGCGAGGGCTGGCTTCAAGATATTGGAGGCATCCATGGAGCCGCCACTGGTAGCGCCCGCCCCGACCACGGTGTGGATCTCGTCGATGAAGAGGATCGAATCGGGTTGTTTCTTGAGCCCGTTCAGAACGCCCTTCAAACGCGCCTCAAAGTCGCCGCGGAACTTGGTCCCAGCCAGCAGCGCCCCCATGTCCAACGCATAGATGACCGCCCCTTTGATGGCGTCAGGAACCTGCCCTTGATGAATCTTCAACGCTAACCCCTCGGCGATAGCTGTTTTGCCCACGCCCGACTCTCCCACGTAGATAGGGTTATTCTTGCGCCGCCGACACAGGATATGGATGGTGCGCTCGATCTCGTCCACTCTGCCGATCAGAGGATCGATATTCCCTTCACGAGCCTTTTGCACCAGGTCAACCGTGAAGGTCTCCAGTGGATTCAACCTCGGCTTCGGCCTGGGCCTCTCTCCTTCATCCACTTCCTCTGGCGGTTCAGCCCACTCTTCGCCGGTGGAAATCTTGGAAATGCCATGCGAAATATAGTTGACGACATCGAAACGGGTAATCCCCTGCTCCTCCAGTAAATAGACCACGTAAGAATCCGGTTCGCGAAAAATAGCGGCTAACAGATTCCCGCCGTTGATCTCTTTCTTTTCAGCGGACTGGGCGTGAATCACCGCCCTCTGCAGGACCCGGTGAAACCCGATGGTCTGCTGCGGCTCGCGCTCCAACCCCTCGGGCAAGCTCTCTAGATGAGTTTGGAAAAACTCTTCCAGCTCTTTTTTCAGCCGGGCGAGATCACCGCCGCAGTTGACGAGGACCAAACTAGCATCTTTATCCTGGAGCAAAGCGAATAGGAGATGCTCGATGCAGACAAATTCGTGACGTCGGCGCTTGGCCTCGACCAAAGCCACATTTAAAGTTGCTTCAAGCTCTTTGCTGATCATCTCAGGCCTCTTCCATAGTGCTTTTCAGGGGATATTCATGCTGTTGGGCCAGGCTCTCAACCAGCGCCATTTTGGTCTCGGCAACCTCGTAGCTATAGACACCGGCCACTCCGATTCCCTTTTTATGGACGTGGAGCATGACCTGGACAGCCCCGGCCTGTTCCATGTGAAAGACGTATTGCAAGATCATCACGACAAATTCTTTGGTGGTATAATCGTCGTTGTGCAGTAGGACCTTGTACAGGGGGGGTTTTTTGAGCTTTTTCTCGGTCTCGGTGACCACCCCATGGTCAAATTCTGTCTCTTGTCGGCTCACGGAGATCTCTCTTCTGACAAAGCTATAAAAAATCTACCATGCTTTTTCCTGCTCCGCAATCTTTCGCCAGTGAAAAACCAAACCTCACCGCCCCCCTTTTATCCTCATGCTATCCCCTTGCGCCGTAAAGGAAAAAGAGGGATATTTTACTTAAACCTATTCCACTGGACTTTCAACCATCTCGATGCGGAGATGGCTTATCGCTGGGAGGAACCGTATGTTGTCCAATAAAGTAAGCGAGATCATGACCTCAGAGGTAATTACCGCCGCGGTGTCGAGGACAATCTTTGATGTTACGGAGATGATGGCGGCGAAAAATGTCGGGGCTGTGATTATTACGGACAACCAGGTGCCTGTAGGGATATTTACCGAGCAGGATGTTCTGAAGCGTGTCGTAAATAAGAGTTTAGACACTAGAAAAACCACCATCAAGAGAGTGATGACAGCCCCAATCCATACCGTGCCTATAGAGACTCATATCGTCGAGGCGTTGGGCAAGATGTACCGAAGGAGATTCCGGCACTTGCTGGTCCGTGGAGAGGAACGGGCGATCGTGGGCATAGCCTCCATGCGCGACATCCTCAAGCTCGCAGTGGAATTAGGGCAGGGTCTCACAGAGACAAAGACCATTGGCAGCATGATGTCCAGCAATCTCATTACGGTAGATGCCTCTCAGTCGATCTACAAAACCATTGAGACGATGATCAAGAAAAACGTGGGTTACATCATCGTATTGATCGAAGGAGAACCGAAGGGGATTTTTACCGAACGGGATGTTTTAAAACGAGTCGTCATAAGAAATCTCGACACTAAAGAAACCCCGATCCGAGAGGTTATGACAGCCAATTTCGTGACCGTTGCGCACACCGCTCTCATCGGGGAGGCCTTGACCGAAATGTACCAAAGGGGATTCCGCAACATGCCCATCCGGGAGGAGAGAGGGCAGCTCGTCGGTATCGTCTCCATGGGGGACGTCTTAAAGTACGCCAAGGCACTGGATGTGGACGAAAGCGTCCGCAAATCATGGAAAGAAATCGAGGAATTCTGGGATTCCGAGGAACACTATACCCCCGGCTAACTACGGCAGTTTCTTGTCTTTATTGGCAATTATGTTAAGGTAAAAATATCCCGAGAGGAAAAAAGATGAATACCGTTATTCAACTATGGAAACACCTGCGATCAATGACCTAAGTATCTGTGTGGCTACGGAAAATGGCTCGGGGAGTGCCTCGTCCAATAATGTCCTTTTCAAGGCCATTTTTAAGATGGGCATACCCTGTTCCTCGAAGAACATGTTCCCCTCTAATATCCAAGGGCTACCTACCTGGTATCAGATTCGGGCTTCGGCCGAAGGCTATTTTGCCCGCAAGGACGTCATCGACGTGATGGTGATCTTTAATGATGCCACGGCGGCGAAAGATGTTCATCGTGTTAGAGAAGGCGGTGTAATTCTTTACGACGACTCAAAACCTCTTCCTTCCCATCTAAAACGCGCAGGGATTCAATACTTGGGGGTCCCCGCAAACAAACTGGTCCAGAAGATCGTGCCGGCTTCCCCACTTAGGGTCAAGCAAAGAAATATGGTCTACGTGGGTGCCCTGGCCTACCTAATCGGTATTGACATGCAGACCATTAAAGAGGTCCTTCAAGATACTTTCGGTAAGAAACCCGCGGTGATCGAGTCTAACCTCATCTGCATCGAGGCTGGGCATGGACACATGAAGGAGAAGGGCCTGAGTCAAAATATCGCTCAACTGAATCCCATCCCTGACGGCAATAAGGGAAAAATCATCACGGAAGGCAATACGGCCTGCGCCTTAGGATCGATCTTTGGGGGTGCTTCTGTTGTTTCTTGGTATCCAATCACACCTTCCAGCTCCCTCGCCGAGGCTATGGAGTTTTATTTACCCCGTCTGCGCAAATCCAAGGACGGAAAAGCCACCTACGCTATTATTCAGGCAGAAGACGAGATCGCTGCAGCGAGTATGGTGATCGGGGCAGGTTGGGCCGGAGCAAGAGCAATGACCACCACCTCCGGGCCTGGACTCTCTCTCATGAATGAGACCCTTGGGCTCGCCTATTTTGCTGAAATCCCAAGTGTCTTCTTTATAATCCAACGCGGCGGTCCATCCACTGGGCTTCCCACGCGAACGCAGCAGGCTGATATCCAGTTAATGTATTACGCCTCGCACGGAGACACGCGGCATATCATTCTAATTCCGCACGACATAAACTCTTCATTTGACCTGGCCCGTCGTAGCTTCGACTTTGCCGAGCGGTTTCAGACTCCAGTCTTTGTTATGATGGATCTGGACCTCGGAATGAATCTCTGGTCCTCTGAACCGCTCAAGCTGGAAAGAGAGCCTTTTGATCGGGGCAAACTACTGACTGCGGAACAACTGGAGCAATTAGAGAAGCAAGGGGGGAAATTCCGTCGCTATTTTGACGTTGATGGAGACGGTATCCCCTACAGAACAATTCCCGGAAACCCTCACCGAAGTGCCGCCTACTTCACCCGAGGATCAGGCCATGATGCAGACGCACGTTACTCGGAGGACGAAACAGACTACAAGGAGACGCTCGATCGACTCCGGCGCAAGTTTGAAACGGCTCGGAGGCATGTCCCCAAACCGATCGTTGAGATCAACGGTGGTATTAAAACGGGCGTCATCAGCTTCGGCTCCAGCTATGAGCCCACTCGGGAGGCACGCGACCGGTTGTCCGCTGCAGGTTTAACAAGCAATCACTTATTGTTAAGGGCACTGCCCTTGACAGAAGAGGTCAAAGAATTTCTTGCAGCCCATGAGGCCATCTATCTGGTGGAACAAAATCGGGACGGTCAGATGGCCGCGATTTTTAGAGGAGAATGGCCAGAGTTGGCCGCCAAGATCGTGAGCGTTCTCATTTATGGCGGGCTCCCTGTTACCGCTGGAGAGATCGTCCGACAAATTCAGGATCATCAGAATCAAGTAGGCAAAGGGATTGAGGAATGGCGGGAGAAAAAGTTAATCGCATCAGTTTAACGGAGAAGGATTATCAGGGGTCCGCCTCAACCATGTGCCGAGGTTGTGGCCATGACGCTATCACGGCGTCTATTATTCGTGCCTTTTTTGAGAGCAGTATTGACCCACGTAAAGTCGTAAAGCTAAGCGGCATCGGCTGCTCTTCAAAGACCCCAGCCTATTTCCTAAGCCAATCGTTCGGATTTAATGCCGTTCACGGACGAATGTCGGCGGTCGCGACGGGGTCCAATCTGGCCGACCATGCATTGATCCCCATCGGCGTTTCTGGCGACGGGGATACCTCAGCCATCGGGCTAGGAAACTTTTGCCACATGATGCGGCGCAATGTCAATATCACTTATATTATTGAGAACAACGGAGTTTATGGATTGACCAAAGGGCAATTTTCAGCCACCGCAGATAAGGGAAGCCGCACGAAGGGAGGAAAATTGAATGACATGCCGGCCATTGATCTGGCCGAGCTGGCGATTAATCTAGGAGCCACCTATGTGGCGCGGAGCTTCTCTGGTGACCGCAAACAACTAGCCCCTTTGATCCAGGGCGCTCTCGCCCATAAGGGAAGCGCAATCTTGGACGTGCTGAGCCCCTGCGTAACCTTCAACGATCATGAAGGCTCGACCAAGAGCCTGAAATATATCAAGGGACATCTGGACCCGCTCCAAGATATCGACTTCATTCCTTATTTTGAAAATATCGAGGTCGATTATAAGAAAGGGGCCGACCAGGAAGTGACCCTCCATGACGGTTCTCGTATCACCCTGCATAAGCTGAGGTCAGATTATGACCCTTCCAACAGGATGCGGGCCTCGGCTGCCCTCCATGCGGCCGTTGGTGAAGGAAAGTTTCTAACCGGTCTTATTTACTTCGATCCCGATCGGCCGGACCTTGCCGAGGAGATGAATCTCTGCGAAACTCCCCTGGCCGAGTTAGGTCAGGATGTTCTACAACCACCCCCTGAAACGCTCGACCAGATCAACGCCGAATTGATGAAGTAGGCCTTAAATGGCTTGAACAGTTTAAACTGTTTCAACCGTTCAATTCGTTCAGAAAATTACGAGGCCGCGGCTTTTTTCTGTTTCAGCCCCTGCCAGGTCTGAATGATGTTTTGAGATGAAGCCACAAGGCCGAAGTGTTGGCGTATGTTTTCCAAAGTACTCTCATGGAGTGCCGCATCATAGGCCGCAGCACAGTCCTCAACCATCGTAACGTAGTAATCATACATGTAGGCGTCTCTGGCTGTTGTTTCCACACAGACATTGGTGGCCACTCCGGTAACCAAAACACTCTGGATGCCTTTTGCATTAAGGATCGTGTTGAGGTCCGTATTGATAAATGCACTGTAACGGTGCTTGATAACCACTCTTTCCTCTGAGAGAGGGGAAATCCCCTCATATAACTCCGCCCCCCAGCTCCCCTCACGACAGGTATTTAGCTCTTTCTGCTGGGATTTTCGATACATCCAAGACGGGGTATCGGTCCACTCGCTGTGGG
>JAPUHZ010000395.1 GCA_027297485.1 Deltaproteobacteria bacterium | reverse complement strand
CAAGGGAGATTAGAATAACCCATTTCTTAAATCAAGCTTTTTTTTAGTTTCACAGAAACTTTCAGCGCCTCTCACCCAATCTCATCTCGGGGTCACGAAGAGGCGGAACGATCTCTTGAACTTCGATAACATTAAGCCAGGCCGGGATAGGAAAATTTCGGCTTACTGGAACAACCATTTCCTTGAGTCGACAGTGGATAACCATTCGATCCATACCGTTTCCTCTACATCGATTAGCCTCTCGCTCCCAGGGATAAGGGACTCTGCGGGTTTGTCTCTCCGCTGGACCTTTTGTGACTAGTAGGATAAGCGAGAATCCATTCTTCGCCCTTTCCTTTTGCGGCTCAAGGGCGCAACCCGCAAACGAAGGATTGACAGAAGAGATTCTCTAATTCTTCCTGTCAATGGGGGGGACGAAGGATACAAAACGAGATTTCTCTTGTCCTTCCAAAGCCTGCCTTTTTACGATTCTCTCCAGCTCCCCGACCCTCTCCTCCATAGATTGCTTGATCATCTTAACCTCCATCTCCCTCGCTCCAAGGAACACATCCTTTTCTCGGATCTCGGCCTTGAGCCTTTGCATCTCTGCTGCCATGCTTTCTTTAAGAAACCGGGATCCCCCTTGCTCCACCTCGCTTCGCCGGGCCGTTTCCCCCTGCTCCTCCTCTGCCTCTTTAGGGGTAACTGGGTCCTCTTCTGTAGGGGTGATAGTGCTTGCGGGAGAGAAGTTGAGGGTACGCATCTTGGACTTGAGATCCTTAAGCTCTGCATCGCGGAGATCCAGAAGCTCTTCTTTCTCTCTTGCCTGACTCTCCAAATCGTGGATCTTCGCACTCAGATTCTCTTGCAGCCCTTCGAAGTCCGACCCCGTTGCATGGAGGATTTCCTCCTTCTCCCTAAGCTGAGCCTTCAGTGCAGCCGCCTCTGCCCATAGAGTTCCCTTGACCTGCTCGGCCTCACCTGCAGCACCTGCCTCTGCCCGTTTGACAACGAACTCCATCCGGGTTACCAGGTTCGTAAGGAGATCCATCTTGGACTTGACAACCTTAAGCTCATCATCGCGGAGATCCAGAAGCTCTTCTTTCTCTCTTACCTGACTCTCCAAATCGTGGATCTTCGCACTCAGATTCTCTTCCAGCCCTTCGAAGTCCGACCCCGTTGCATGGAGGATCTCCTCCTTCTCCCTAAGCTGAGCCTGTAGATCGGCTCTCTCTGCTTCAAACCTTTCCTCCATTTCTTGGATTTCCTGGACCTGCTGGGATCCCATGGCCGCCGAAACCCCTCCCTCCTTGACACAGGATTCCACCCGGGATATCCGGTCCACAAGGATTGCCTTGATCTTAGCGACTTCATCGGCAATCAGGCCCAGATAGTCATTCCCCTGTCCCTCATTTGATAACTCTGAACCCACGGCAGATCTCCCCTTTCTCCGTTTTGGAGGTGCTCAACCTATTGATTAGCGGCTCGAAAGGCAAGTTCAATCTTTGTGACAGCCTAGCCGGAATAACCTCTATCATTAACCTGGATAATCCTCCATCCGTCTCTATGGTTATAGCTGATACGGTTGAGTCCGCAGGGATCGACATGGAAGGAACGGTAATCATTGAGGGGTGTTCCGGTAATGCGGCAGAGAATAGCTACGATAGGAAACTGGTGAGTTGCCACCACGACCGTCTCATGTGAAAGATGGGACTGGATAATTCGCTCCATCCCTTTCCAAGCCCTTTTCTCGACGTCAATGAGTCGTTCGCCCCCCGGGATGAGTAGTTCTGCTGAGTCACTTCTCCACTTTTTAATGAAATCAGGGTAAGAGGCACGAATGTCGGCAAAAGTCAGCCCCTCGAATTCTCCATGATCGAGCTCGCGAAAATCACTATCAACCGTCACCTCTAAGTCATGAAACCGTCTAATGGCCTCCGCGGTTTGAAGCGCCCTTTTCAGATCGCTGGAGTAAATCGCATCGATCTTTTCTCTGCTGAGATATTCAGCTACTTCCACCGCCTGTTGTTTTCCTCTCTCGTTGAGGTCTAAATCCGCGACACCCTGGCAGCGTCCTTGAAGATTCCAATCGGTTTCGCCGTGCCTTAGAAGAAAAAGCCACATCGCCTCTTTCCCATAAGATAACTCCTCTCTGAATTCAAGTCTTTCTTCGGGTTGATCTTTTAAAAAGAAAAGGCCAGGTTTTACCCTGGCCCTGTCCGAGGCAAGGGGACCAGCTCATAATCCGTGCGTAGTCTTGCAACACCTTAAAAACCCTGGCCGTCGAGAAGGCGGTGGATGCCAGGCGGCCCTATTGTAACGCCGGATCGCACCGGAGCGTACAGGGCAGACGTGCGGATGCGAGCCCGAAGCGACAACGAAGCAAGCGCCCCTTATCGACGGATCAGGGATTAGCTCTCTTGGAGGAATCGGGCCTTTACCTCAATCCTTGCTTTGGCTTTGAGGCTCTGGACGAATTTTTGT
The DNA here is from genome assembly GCA_027297485.1 of Deltaproteobacteria bacterium. The sequence continues at coordinate 1,574 of JAPUHZ010000395.1, read as the reverse complement.
AGGGCCTTTTCCCTTTTCTTCTTTAGTGCCTGTTCCTGGAGGCGCCCCTTCTCTTTTTCAAAGCGCTCCATATCCGCCCCTTGGCTCTCTCTAAACGCAAAAAGGTAAATGCTGGTTTCTCGGGTGTAGACTTGATCAGGGATGGGCTGCAGCGCCGAAACGGGTATCCCTCCGGGTTTCACTTCTTCCAGGATACCGATCTTAGGGATTTGAGATGCGTTGCGAAGAAACCAACCGGTCTCCTCTACCAGGAGCCCATGCTCATTAACGAGCCTCTTAATATCTTTTCCCTTTTTCAGCTGCCCCAGGAGAGTTTTGGCCCTTTGGGTTGCCAGTTTAAAGGCCTTGGTCTTTCTTAGCCTCTTCTCTAAATCAGAGCGTACCCTGTCGAGAGGAGGGATCAAGGCCTCTTTCCTCTCCTTAACCCTTAGAAGGTAATAGGCGCTGGTCCCTCCAATGGCAGGACTGATCTCTTTGACACCAAGGGAGAATGCCGCTTTATTAAACTCCTCTACAGGACCCACCTCCGGCAGCACTTCAGAACGGGTAAAAAAAGGGCTTACTCTAAAGGGGATTCCTCTCTCTTCGGCCAACGGAGAGAAGTCTGCCCCTGAGATCACCCTTTCCCGGTCCGCATCAATCGCCTTGCCAGCCTCGCTTCTCCCCCGCTCTGCCTTGATGGCACGGACGATTTCTTCTGTTGCCTCTTTGAGGCTTTTGGTCTTCGCTTCCCTTGTCTCCTCCACTTTGAGGATGTGATACCCTAAAGAGGTCTCCACCACGTTGCTGATCTCTCCTTTTTTTAAGGCAAACGCGGCCCTGTCCAATAGAGGCAGCATCTGTCCCGGGGTGAAAAACCCTATGTCCCCCCCTTGGGCGGCGCTTTGATCTTCGGAGTGCTCTTTGGCCAATTGGGCAAAGTCTTTTGCGGACCGAGACTCCCGAAGCACCCCTTCCGCTCTCAGACGAACCGTCTCCTTTTCCTGGAGATTTGCTCCCTCAGGAATACGGAAAAGAATATGGCGTAGGCGTACTGCCTCGGGCTGGTGAAATCTGCTCTCGCGGTGGATATCATAAAACTCCTCGATTTCTTTCTTGCTTACCCGCACCTTTGAGGAGAAATGGTCAAAGGGATATGCCAAATATTCCACCCGAACCCTCAAGGGCTCTTTTAGCATCTCCCTGTTTTGTTCGTAATAGTTCTTGATTTCCTCCGCTGTGACTTCGGCTCGGGACATGAAGTCATTTGCAGACAAGCGGATGAAGTAAAAGTTGACCCTTTCTTGCTCCAGGCGGTATCGGTCCCGCACCTCGGCCTCCGTGACACGAATGGTATCCTGAATAATGTCATAGAGCTTTTGGATGGTGAGCTGTTCCTCCCTCTCTATCTCAAACCGCCCTGGGGTGATGGGGATGGAGCGAAGAGTCTGCAAGTAGCGGTTTTTGCTGAAACGGCCGTTGACCTGGAAGTCAGGGTTACGGGCAATTGCATCCATGAGCTCTTCGTCGGCCACCTCTAGTCCGAGCCTTCGTGCCTCCTGAAGCAAGAGACGCTTTTGGATAAGTTCTTCTAT
>JAPUHZ010000394.1 GCA_027297485.1 Deltaproteobacteria bacterium | reverse complement strand
CCGAGAACCTCCTTGCGCGTACGCAGTTTGAGACACTCCAGACGACTCAGAAACTCAGGAGTGAATGGGGCAGGTAACATAGCATTGGACCTTTCGCTCTGGGATTTTACCCTGACACCTGACTCCCCCGCAATGCTGCTAGCACGTCAAGCAAAGGCGGGTAGTCAGCGCCAACCGCCTCGGTCTCCTCCGCCTCCTGGGTCTCCCGCTCATCGAGGATGCAAAGAAAATGAATCCAGGCAAGCTTTGGCACGTATTGCAACGCCCCGGCGCAATTCGACCGCCGCATGATGTCGCAAATGGATTTAATAGCGGCATTGACAAATTGCTGCGTGGCCAGGCGCTTCCTGCCACTATTGTTTTTAGCTCGTCCCCCCATTCCCAAAAGATTCGTCAAGTCTGAGTCAAGCTATTATCACTGCATTTTCGCGATAACGCATCCTGATTTCTCCGCGCTCGGGAATGTATTCGGGAGGATCCAGGTCTGACCCAAAAAGGGAACTGATGTGGGAAATCAACTTATCCCAATAGTCTTTCTTCTCAGAAAAAGTCTTGTAACAGAGGTTCCGGAGTACCTCGGCTGTCCTTCCCTCTCCGACCCTTACGTTGATAGCACCAGGGTCGAGCCGAGTCTCATTTGAGGACAAACCTGACATAGGAGGCAAAAAGGCTACTTGAACCTTACCTGCTTCATCGGGAATCTGTATGCGCTCCGGATTCTTTCCTTCTGAGAGACGCAATGGGCGGCAATAGAAAGACTCCTCATTTGCGTAATCGAACTCCAGGCCACATTGCCACGCTTTGTCTTCAGTTACACCCTCAACGATAATATCGATGCGGATGTTTTTAGTTTTTTGCTTTCCATCTACTTTTTGGACATCCCTAACATGAAGGTCGCGCCAAAGGAGATTTGAGTTAGGCACAGGTATTGCTACCAAATCTCGTCGGTTTATAGTGACACCGGGACGTCTCTTTGGCTCCGCCTTGCCCTTTCGTTTTTCATTCCAACGTTTGAGGCCAACCTCCCAAAGCGCAAGTGCTTGAAGCGTTGAAGTCTTCCCTGAATTGTTAGGCCCGATAAAGACAACTGGATTTCCTAGCTCGACTTCGTCCTTACCAAATTTCTTGAAATTTATGATTGTGAGCTTTGTAAGCATTAGAATCTTTCTTCACGTCTCATATCTCATTTGCATGACGTTGTCATCACAGCTCTCCACTGAACGCCCGGCGCAAGAGGGCAGCGGGTAGCTTATTGATGATGTCGAGCTGCTCTTCTGATACTTTCCATGTTCGCTCTACGCCAGCCATCTATTCTTTCAAAGTTTTCGCAATACCCTCGCATTCCTGCGAAGGGGGTACGGGAACTACCCCCGCCAGAATCTGTCCTCAAGTGATTTTCTTCCTCGCAAATTAGTCAAGCATTAGTCAAGTTATGGCTCAAGTCGGTCTGCCCTGACTTATTACCGCTCTCTCCTTAGTCTCGCGGGATCTTTTTCACTACAGCCGCCAGAATTTGGTCTGTGCCGATGTTTTCCGCGTCCGCCTGAAAATTGAGAATCAGACGGTGACGCAGTGAAGGATAGAATACCGTCTCAATGTCTTCATAGCTCACATGGACCCTGCCCTCGACCAGGGCATTCCCCTTGGCGCCCAGGATGATGGCCTGAGCCCCGCGTGGACTTGCCCCGAAGCGGAGGTACGCTTTGACCTCGGATACTGCTGCTTTTCCACCCTGGCCTGTCGGCTGAGTGGCGTGGACCAGGCGCACGACGTAGTCTTCAAGCGGTGGGGCGATGAGCACCTGGCGCTGCAGGAGCTTCATCTCGGCGATGACATGTGCGCCGTTCTCTGGAAAAACCTGTGTCGCCCCTTGTATCTCCGCACCGGTAGTACGATGTAAAATCTCTCTTAACTCCTCGGGTGCGGGGGAAGAGACCAGGAGTTTGAAAAAAAAGCGGTCGAGCTGGGCCTCAGGGAGAGGATAGGTCCCCTCCAGCTCAATCGGGTTCTGAGTGGCAAGAACCATAAAGGGGGATTCAAGGGGAAAGGTCTCGCCAAAGACCGTCACCTGTTGCTCCTCCATCGCCTCTAAAACAGCCGACTGGGTTTTAGGGGTAGCGCGGTTGATCTCGTCCGCCAAAACGACCTGGGCAAAGATCGGCCCCTTCTTAAACTGGAACTCTCTGCGCCCATCGATCTCAGTAAGCACCTGAGTTCCGATAATGTCCGAGGGCATGAGATCGGGCGTGAATTGGACCCGCTTGAAGGAGATTCCCAGGGCGTGGCTCAAGGATTTAATGAGCAAGGTCTTGCCCAAACCCGGCACACCTTCAAGGAGTATATGCCCACCGGCAAAGAAGGCGATAAGCACCTTGCGAATAACGTCCCCGTGACCGACGATGACTTTTTTGACTTCCGACTCCAGCAGGGAAAATAGCTCGCGAAATCTTTCTGGCTCCATCAACTCTCCTTCCTAGCGAATCAGTCTGCGGTATTCCAAAGGCAAGGGCTGTTTCTCAGGGGCGGCATCCGGGGCATCGGGCTGCCGTAAAGGGACATTACTCACAGGAACCTTGGGTCGAAGCTTTCTCCTTTTGCCTGAGCCGCCTTCAGCATCTGAGTCCTCTGTCTCATCTTCTGGCAACTGGACGGTAACGAAGCGTGCGCCCTTGATCCCTTTCTCTCCCTGCTCGCCCGGCTGCAGGAAACGCTCGGGCGTTGCCCCGCTGGGGATATCCTCCCCCTTGCTTTTACCACCCCTTCCTTCCAGTTCCCCTTTCGCCATACCTGCTATCTCTTTTCCTTTTTCTCTCCCCCCTTTGAGTCTATCCCTTCTGTCTTGGTCTCTCTCGCCCTGTCTCTTGCTTGCCTCTTGCATTTCGCCCTGGGCAGACTCTCCTTCCGTGAGATCTTTACTCGTCGATGCGCTTAACTTATCTTGCCCCTCTCCGCTGTCCCCTCTGGCCAATTCATTCCCCTTGCCTTTTCCCTCCTCAGACAGATTGGTCCTCAACCCTCCACCCCCCTCTTGACCCTTCTCTAGTCCCCGCTCCATACCTCGAAGGGCATTCGCTGCCTGACTCAGTAGATCACTGCCATCTCCCCCTTCTTGTCGCTCTGCTGCGAGCTGATCCTCCACCTCCCTCAGCAACTCCTGGACCAAGGAGCGCCTCTCCGCACTGGAGAGATCCTGCTCTTGCATCCGAAGCGCCATTGCCTCAAGGCTTCGAGACAATTCCGAGAAACGGGGCATGTGAGACAACTTTTGCGCCAGCTCCTTTATGGGCGGCGCTTGAAGCGTAAAAAGAGGAACGATCTGCAAGAACAGATGAAACAATAGGATAACAACAAGAGAGCTGATTAATGAAGCGAAAAAGGAACGCTTCGCCCGGTAGGGGAAGTCCTTATTCAGATCAACGCGGTGCAAGAGTCCTGCCGCCTCACGCCTCAGACGGGCAACCAAAGAGGCTGGGTGAAACGACGGATCGATGGTTGCCAAGGTGACAAAACGATCCTTCCCCTCCACTCGGTCATCAATCAATCGGGCCACAAAACGGACTGGAGTCAGCGGGCGATGGCGCAAAATCCCTATGAGTAAAGCAACTCCAAGAAGACTGGCGCCTGCAGAGAATAGAGTCTCCCGGGTTATCAAACTGGAGTGATAGAGAAAGATCGTGAGATAGGAAAAAGCAAGAAGCGGAGGGAAAAACATCAAGAGAAAGTTCCACAGGGCATGCCTCTTAAGATGGTTGAGCAGAAGATCCACCACCTTCTCCGGCATTCCCAGCTCTTTTTCCGCTGAGAACCTCCCCATACCTTTCTATATAGCACGTCCGGCGATATACCATAAATGCGTGCCGATCCGTGCCCTTGGTGACTTCACTCTCTGGGCAAGCGTCGCCTCCCTCTCTGGTAGACTTTTACCGCGCGGTTATGTTCCCTGAGGCTCCTGGAAAAGAGATGGGATCCATCATTTTTGGAGACAAAGTAGAGATAAGACACTGGGGCTGGATAGAGGGCAGCCATCAGCGAAGAGAGGCCCGGATTGCAGATGGGTCCGGGAGGAAGACCTTGAATACGGTAAGTGTTGTAAGGACTGCGGCTCTGAAGATCTCTGCGCGTCAAATTTCCGGCGAAGTGCTCGAGACCATAGATCACGGTAGGATCACTTTGAAGGGGCATTTTGTATTTCAGCCGATTATGAAAGACCGCCGAGACCAGAGGGCGCTCGGCTTCAATGCCGGCTTCCTTTTCAATCAATGAAGCCAGAGTCACCACCTCATGAAGGTTGAGGCCTATCCGCTTGGCTTGCTTCGCCATCTTCGGATTAAAAATCACCCGGAACTGATTCGCCATAGCGATGAGAAGATCTCTTTCTGTGACGAAGGGTGCGAAATAGTAGGTATCCGGGAAGAGATAGCCCTCGATCCCCTTACCGTCAAGTCCGAGGAGGGAAAGGAGTTCCGGATCTGTAGCCTCTGCAAGGAAGCGACCCTTCTTAGCCATTTCCCTTTTCTCCAGGAGGTCTGCAATCTTTCTTACCGTTAGCCCTTCCGGAATTGTTATCCGGTAAAGGAGACCCCTCCCAAGCACCATCCGATTCAGGACCTCTCGGGGGGACAGAGGAAGCTCGAAGCGGTAAAGACCCCAGCGAATCTTTTTGTCCATTGCCGACAGGCGAGCCCAAAGTGAAAAAAGTCTCTCATTGGGGATTACATCGTTATCCTTCAGCCTACGCGCGATAGAGGAAAAGGGTTCTCCCGGCTCCACCCGAACCTCCACCGTTTGCTGCCTCTGTAGGGGAGGGAGAAAAATAAAAACGGCTAGAAAACCAAGAAACAGAAGGGCAGATAGGGAGACAAAAAAGAGGGTAAGGAGAAGATGTTTCATGGTGAACGTCAAAGGCGGAGTAGGCAAACTGGGAATCGGCCAGCGTGAGCTAATACAAATGCAGTAAGTAAGTTTACATTTCCTCGGTGGAAGGAGCCTTCAGGCCGAGGGAAATGGGCCAGTGCCTTGAAGGCCGCCACCCTTACCCCTTCACGTGATCATTCCTACCGTTTGGGCCTGCACTAAGCCTCACGTTCGGTTCCCTCGTCCTTCAGTCTCCTTCCCCTCGGAATAGCCTCAATGGTGCAAATTTAAATACGTTTGTATTAGTTTTCTGTAAGATTTGCCTTCATCCAGCCTCCGACTTGCTTCAAGAAGCCGCCAAAGGGGTCCTCTCCTGGCTCCGGGGCGAAGTAGGCCTTGCGCATGTAGTCGAGGGCGCCCGAATAGTATTCGAATTTCTCGGAGAGCTCTTGAAAAAGGATAAAACCGGTGCGGTAGAGAGAAAGGTCCAGCTCCGAGACAGTCCAATAAGAACGCCTTCCCTCCTCGAGATAGTAGTCAAGAAATCCTTTCCCCTCGACATAGGAACGAAAGATGCCGCTCATGAAGAGCGTGTAATCTCCTAAATATTTACGCAGAGCCCTTTCCCTGAGCAAGCTGCTTCTTTGTGCCGTTTCTGGTCGGCTCTCCGCCAGGATCTCAACCACGCTGTCCAACTTCTTTCCTGCCCGGGAGCGGATCCGATAGAGATTGTCGGCACAGGCAAAGGCAGTTAACACATCCGCCACGTATCCCACTACCGTAGCGTCGTTGATGCCCAATTGCCAGAAGCTCTGGTGAGTTAAGCCGAGAAAAAAGCCGTGCAATCGGTCCCTAGAGGTTATCTTTTCCATAACACAACCCCAATATTAGCAAACTTAAGCCACTTTTAAAAGATTGTCAGACCCGGAAGACCTGAGCGTTCTCCCTTACTTTGTCCTGAACCTTGATCCCCACGACCTTTCCTTTCTTTGCCTGGGTGACGTTCTGGTGCTCGATTTGCATGGAGTCCAAAGTCTGGGTAAAGTCGGGGTGCTTTCCCTTGATATGAATGGTGTCTCCCACTTGGAGTTCCCCATCGGTGAGTTCAATGATGCCCACGCTGAGATTGGAAAAGTAGTGGGTGATTCGGCCGATCAGTCTTTCCGCTGCTTCGGGTGCCATGGCAAACTCTTCTTATGATGTCTATTATTATAGAGCAAAAGATGTCCGCTAGACAATATTTTTTGTCTTGGCCATTTTATCCGGGAGAGATATAATAAGGCCGTTTTTCAAAAGGGTTGCTCCTCAATCTAACAGGAGGTGTCTTATGGAAAGAGATCTCAGGGAGGTTTTTTTTCGCTTAGATGGCGCTTGGGCTTCATTCGAGCTTATGTCGATCCGCCAGCGGGAGGATTACCTCAATCCCTTTCGAGTTTTAAGATGCAAAATCGATGATCAGGTAGATTTCCAAGCTCCCGAGGGGGCGAGAAACAGCACCGAGGCCTCCGTGTTGATCGAGGTCTTTGGGGATGAGCAACTGGTAGCCGCGAGTGGTCGAGGCCCGGTCCATGCCATGGACAACGCCATGCGCAAGATCCTGGAAAAGCATTACCCCCAGCTCTCCGAGGTCCGCCTAGAGGAGTTTGATGTGCGCTTGTTGCACCACGGGGAGGTGATTGAGGATGATGAGGAAAATAGAGCCGGGGCTGTGGTTCGAGTCCTAGCGATCTTTTCCGATGGCAAGGAGCGGTGGGGAACGGTTGGAGTAGCGGAGGACATCCTTCAGGCCAGCGTGGAGTGCCTCATTGACGGGCTGGAGTGGAAGCTCAGGGGAGAGCACAAGCACTAAAGTGAGAAGTGCCCTTCTTTCTTTGATGGTTTTTTTGTCTTTCTTGTTCTGGGGCTGCCTGGTGGAAGAAAAATTCATTTTTTATCCCCATGCCACGATTGACGAGACCCCGCGTGATATCGGTCTTACGTTCGACGATATCTTCTTTACTACCCGTGATGGAATTCGCCTAAACGGTTGGTTTGTGCCCTATCCGGGCGCTAAGACGACCTTTCTCTGGTCCCATGGCAATGCAGGCAATATCAGTCATCGCCTCGATAACCTCAAGCTCCTTCACGAAAAGCTTAAGATCAACATCTTTATTTTTGACTACCGCGGCTATGGTCGGAGCCAGGGCAGAGTTTCGGAGGAGGGGACCTACATGGACGGGGAGGCAGCGCTCAAATATCTACGCACCAGAGAGGATGTTGACCCCAAAAGGGTCGTCTTTTTCGGTCGTTCCTTAGGGGCGGCTGTAGCTGCAGAGCTAGCTACACGTGAAGAGTGTTTAGCCCTCATCCTTGAGACACCCTTTGCTTCTATTCGTGAGATGGCCCGGGCAGCCTTTCCCTTTCTTCCGATCGGCCCTTTCCTTCGTACCCGTTATGACACGGTGGAGAAAGTCACAAGAGTGAAAGCCCCCCTGCTTGTCTTACACGGCGATCGAGATGACGTGGTGCCTTTCGCGCAGGGCAAAAAGGTTTTCGAAGCAGCCCTTGAGCCGAAGGAGTTCTACACGATTCGCGGCGCACACCATAACGACACTTACATCGTAGGCGGGCACGCTTACTTCACGGTTTTAAAGGATTTCATCGACCGGGCTGTGTCCCGACTGCTTGGAGCTTGATTATTATCATACCCCGCGGCTTGCCGCGGGCACAAAGCCGATGGGGTTTCCAAAGGGGAGAAGCGGCATCTCTCCCCTTTGGTCGACCGCGGGGTCCAAACCCCGTGGTTGATATAACTTGATTAAGGCCAAAAAAAGTTTATAGGCTGGCACCAGCATCTGGACAAATGATATTCCCCGAGCCTATAAGGCTTAAGAACGTCTGAAAGCGGAAATTAGCGCGCTTGCCTAAAGAAAGGAACCCTCGAACATGAGCCAGCAAAAATCCTCTTTTTCACAAACCCTCAGCAAGATCGTCGCTGATTGTCAGCTCAACCTTAAATGGCCTGCCTATTCCAAGGATCAGCTTACGGTTAGGGGGGCACGGGTCTTGGTGCAGCAGTGGGGGGTCTTTACCCGCCACAGCCGGCGCTGCTGGGCCTATGTGGTGGGCAATTGTCAACACGTGGAGATTCGGAAATTGATCGTTACCGAAAATCTCTATGAGGAGGAGGCATTGGAAGGCCATGCCCACTTTGACCTCATCCTCCGTTTGGGTAAAGGGTTGAGTCTAAGTCGAGAGGAACTTGAATCTGCCAAGCCTCTGTCCACGACCGTGGTAGCGCTTCATGCCTGGGAGACTCTCACCAAGAACCGCACCTGGTACGAAGGGGTGGCGGCAAAGGCGGTCCTGGAGATGTCGAACAACCCGGACTGTGGTAATTTCTCCGCGCTGGAGGCGGAGAGGTGGATGCGCCAGCTCAAGCTCTCCCGGGACGATGTGGAGTTCTGGGTTCTCCACGACTCAGTGGATCAAATCCATGGGGATGGTTCGATCCGCCTTATGGAGAAATATCTGCGCACCGAAGCTGAGAGAGAGGCGGCTATTCGAGCTGCTGAAGAATCGCTGATGGCGTGGAAGATCTATCTGGATGGGATCTATGAAGCCGGTGTAGAAAATAATTCAAAAGGGGGAGTCTAGGTATGGCACAGCCTGAGAGGAAGAAAGACCTCAAGGGTTTTGACGAGGAGCTGAGCCGGCTCCATATGCGTGGTCAATGGCAATACGAGGACCTGTTGGTAAAGGCCATTGGCGGGCCGCGTCCCAAAGGGGATCCCTATATCTGGAAATGGGATACGGTCTATCCCAAGTTAATCGAGGCGTGCGATGCCCTGCCGGAGAGCTATACCGCGCGGCGCAGCCTGTTGTTTAATAATCCAGGACTGGACGGACATGGAACAACCCATACGTTGCTTATGGGGATTCAGATCATCAAACCCGGCGAGGTGGCCTGGGCCCACCGGCACACAATGGCGGCCATACGGTTCGTTATCAAGGGAGATGGGAAGGTCTATACGGCAGTCGATGGTGAGATCTGCCCGATGGAGGACTACGACCTCATTCTCACCCCGAAGTGGACCTGGCACGATCACCACAACCCCAGCAACGAAAGTACGATTTGGCTGGATGCCCTCGATGTGCCGCTCGTGCTCGGCCTCAACGTCCCTTTTTATGAGCCTTATCCGGGCAACAAGGTCCAGGCTATCAGGGAAGGTGAAGGCGAATACCTGCAGACCCGGGCCGCTTCGGTGCGACCGACCTGGGAGCAGCCCAAAAAAGAGAGTTTTCCCATGAGGTACCGCTGGAAAGATACCGAGGCACGACTTAAGGCGCTGGCCAAAACATCGGGAAGCCCTTACGATGGCATCTCCATGGAGTACGTCAATCCCATGACGGGAGGCCCAACGTTGGCTACGATGGCCTGCTGGATACAAATGCTCAGGCCGGGAGAGCGAACCAAGAGACATCGTCATACTTCCAGCGCCATGTACTTCGTGGTGCGCGGTGAGGGTACAACGATGGTAGGCGGGAAGGCTTTAGAATGGGAAAAGCACGACTCTTTCACGGTCCCCAATTGGGCCTGGCATGAGCATGTCAACCGGTCGAAGAGCGATGAGGCAATCTTATTCTCGGTCAACGATATTCCTGTTCTGGAGGCCTTCGGGTTGTACCGGGAGGAGCCGGAGAACTCTCTCTGTGCGGTGGAGCCCCCCTCTGTGCCTGCGGTACAGAAAGGGGAATAGCAACGCAAGAGGGGTTCGGCCCTCCAAGACAATTCGAGACACACTCTATAATCTTCGAAACTTGAAGGAGACCATAAATGGCAAAGACAGCGGAAAAAGCTAAAAGGCCGGAGCGGGGATATGCGGATCTCCATGACCACGTGGCTGCCCTGGAACGGGAAGGGTTGCTGATCCGGGTTAGCCGGGAGATCAACAAAGATACGGAGATGCACCCTCTGGTGCGCTGGCAGTATCGCGGCGGGTTGGCGGAAAGAGAGTGGCGCGGTTTTCTCTTTGAGCGGGTCACTGACGCAAAAGGGCATCGCTACGATATCCCGGTGGGTGTTGGGATCATGGCGGGCTCCAAGTATATTTATGCTGCGGGTTTAAACTGCCCGATAGAAGATGTCGGACAGGTATGGGAGCATGCCCTCCGTAATCCCATAGCGCCGATTCTGATCAAAAGTGGAGCAGTCCAGGAGATCATCCAAAAAAAAGATGAGATTAAACGAGCGGGAGGCGTGGGGCAATTTCCGATCCCCATCTCTACTCCCGGTTTTGACGGCGCCCCTTTTATTACCGCCGGCCATTGGATCACGAAGGATCCCGAGACTGGAATTCGCAATATGGGTAATTACCGCGGCCACCTAAAAGCTCTGGATCGCATAGGGATTTTTCCCGGCCCGGGACAGCATGTCCTAGCCCATTGGACCAAATGCAAGGAGCGTAAGATCCCCCTGGAGGCGGCGATTGTCGTTGGTCCTCCGCCGGTCGTCTCTTACGGTGCGGTGCAAAAGGTCCCTTACGGGGTCGATGAGCTGGCGGTGGCCGGCGGCCTGGTGGGCGAGCCGATCCGGCTAGTGAAGTGCCAAACTGTCGATCTGGAGGTCCCGGCCGATGCTGAAATCGTCATCGAGGGACGCCTCTCCACGGAATATGTAGAGCCCGAAGGTCCTTTTGGAGAATCGCACGGTTACATGCACCCGCGGATGATGAACCCTTTTATGGAGGTGACCTGCATCACGCGTAAAAAAAATCCCATCCTGGTCTCATGGACGAGCCAGGTGACCCCCAGTGAATCGAGCATCATCAAGAGGGTGGGCTATGAACCTCTTTTTCTGCGTTTCTTAAGAGGGGAGCTAGGAATCAAGAGCGTGGTCCAGGTCGCCATGCATGAGCCTTTGACCAATCTGCGCAAGGTCATTGTGGTCCAATTGAAGAAGCCCACCGAGGCCGAGACTTGGCGTGCCCTTATGGGAACGGCAACCTTCCATCCTGGAGTGGGGAAATTTTTGGTTGCGGTAGATGAAGATATCGATCCCTGGGATATGGACATGGTCATGTGGGCGATCAGTTACCGTTCTATGCCGCACAAAGACGTTCAAATCCTTACCGGCCGTGAGCGTGGACATGGTCCGCCGTTCGGTCGCGACGACCGGCCGGTGGAGACACGTACGGCTGATGAGTCGGCCCTTCTCATCAACGCCATCCTGCGCGAGCCTTTCCCGCCGATCTCTCTGCCCAAGCGGGAGTTTATGGAAAAGGCCAGGGCGATATGGGAGGATTTGGGGCTCCCCCCGCTCTCCCCCAAGCCCCCGTGGTACGGTTATTCTCTGGGCGATTGGGACGAGGAGTTGGAAGAAGAGGCGCGCCTGGCCGTGCAGGGGGATTATCTCCGGACCGGAGAGAAACTAAAAAGCCGCCGGACCAAAACCTGAGCGTGTGGCCAAGCTTTTAGGCACGTCTTCTAGTTAGGCGTTGTGGCACCCTGTACGCGGTCGGGGATCTCAGGCCAATATGAGGAATAATACGATTGCCCCAACAACGGCAAAAAGCACGGCTGCGCCTTTATTAGATCCATGCTCCGTGTCGTCGGAAGACTGACCTGGCATCTGGTTTAGTTGGGCTAGATTTCCCATACTCGATGATTGAGCATAAACTATGCCAAGCGAAGCGTATTCTCCCGATAGAGGAAAACAACGGCTTTTTTGCTAAGGTTTTTTCTGTTTGCTGGGATACTAGATGGCTTTTAAAAACCATGGTGGTGATAATATAGACTGCAATTAATTGCCACTGTGCCATTTTTTTGTATTTTTGTTAGTTAGGTGACTGGGGCCACCCGCCCGGCTCGAACCGGCGACCTGCCGATTACGGATAATTATCGCATTCACTCTGTCTTGAAAACATTTGAGATTGCGATAACCAGCTGCTTGTTCCATGGACCCGATGCAAAAAGCTGACACGAACCCTGCCTATCCAAAAGGACGGGCGTTTTGGATAGGCATAGGGCTCATGGCTACAAGTTTTAGTGTCTTCGTGCTTTATTTCGTGATCCCGTTTTTGCCGGTTTCATTTGAAGCAAAGGCAAGTATCGCAATTGCTGTTTGGGCAATCGGCTGGGGAGTATTCCTTATCGGAACCTTCCTTGCGGGAAAGGACGGATATCCCTATCTCAAGCAACTCGTCCGAAGCCGATTTCGGAAAACATGAAGCTAATACAAACGTATTTAAATTTGTTACATTGAGGCTATTCCGAGGGGAAGGAGACTGAAGGACGAGGGAACCGAACGTGAGGATTGGTGCAGGCCCAGACGGTAGGAAGAATCACCCCCCTTTCCCTCGGCCTGAAGGCTCCTTCCACCGAGGCAATGTAAGCTTACTTACTGCGTTTGTATTAGTTATTCTGCGGCAAAAAAAGAGAGGGCTTAAAAACGGTGGGTTAATCAGGTTACGGAGAATAAGTCGGGTTACTCTTGTCGGACGCTTCAACCAGTTAGTCGGAGCCTACCTAGCCGTCGCGCGATCTCTTC
>JAPUHZ010000393.1 GCA_027297485.1 Deltaproteobacteria bacterium | reverse complement strand
CATAGTAGCTCAGCGACCGGTACAGCTCCTTGTCCATGTCCTCGCGCGCGCGCCGCATTTCATCCGTTCGCCTGATCCCTTTGACGCCAAGCGCCTGGTTGATCGCATCCGCAAGGATCTCCCAGTCCGAGAGCTGGTGCTCGGTCTGATCAATCGGACCTGCCCCTAACTCGCCTCCCACATCGTGATGCCGCCTTGGCATTGAGACCCTCCTAATGAAACGCTTCCAGCCCTCAGTTGACAACTCTTGAATGACCGCTTTGCGAGAGACTACTCCCTATGGAACTGGCATGTCAACTTGCGGCGGGCTCTTCGCAATATTGTCTATCTTTTCTAAGACCCTCTTTCTCGAGGAAGAAAGTCTTGCGGCCTGCCTCCCTCTCGGTAACCCACTCCCGCCACCTGGTGCCGAGGGGGTCTGCTCCGTGTTGGGAAAGGTGAATGGTAGGGGAGTCGAAAGGTGATAACTTTTCAATTCAAAGGGTTAGGAGAGCGGAAGTAGACTATTGTGATACCGAGGATGGTCCAGATAGAGACTGTGAATAAACCGATGTTTGAGGTAAATCAGGATAACCGCTGAAGGTCAAACTTGAGTTGGATTGCTGTCTCTTTAATGTCGAGAGCTTGGTCATAGGCACGGGACATAAGTATAGGGGCCGCCGCATGGTCTGTGGCGTGGATCATGTGGTACATAATATTGCCACCGTGTTTTCGCCTATAGACGGGCCAAGCCACTGAGTACCGATATCCGAGCTCGTTTTTGAAGCGCTGAGCAAAGTAGTCTTTCCGCTCTTCCGGTCTCATCTTTTTCCAGGCCTTCCACTCTCCACTACCCCACCACTTATCAAGGACCTCAGTCTTTTTCTGAGCCGACAGAGCGCGGTCAATCCAGAAGTAGGGTAAAAAATAAAAGAGTTCAATCTTAGGGCCTTTGGTTTTATAATTTGCAAGGGCTTTTACTGTCGACCAATTGCACTCAAAGGTCCGGTGATCCAAAAGGCAAAAGGTTGCCTCCTTTTCCCTGATTGTATTGTTGTGCAACAGACCAAGCACAAGGTAGTTGAAGTCACCTGGGAAGACCTGTACATCTAAATTCTTGTACATGCGCTTTAGGTGATTCAGTTTGTCATATAGCACTCTCTTTTTTTCGAACAAGTAGAAATGTCTGAGCCATTGCGGTTTGAGCCCAAGAACTAGCTTCGCAGCCCACATCTCCACCTCCTTAGGTCTCTGTGGTCCCGCAAAACCATCGATATAAGTGCCATGCTTTGTGACCATCTCAAAAAGAAAAAGATAACACTCGATCAGCTTGGCCTTGTTTTCGGTCCAGATTGGATGCTCTAGGGATTTAATTTTGACTGGCGATACTCCAGATGGGGGTAAGTCAAATAGCGGCGGCTGCCTCCCATCTCTTGGTCGTCGAACTCTAGCCATGATTTCAAAGCATCAATGATCCTTTCTCTTGGAGCAGAGGTGGTATACCATCATATATTCGCCCGTTCAGCCTCCGCCCGTTCCTTGCTCTACGAACCCCCCCCCACTGCTTAAAGAAGAAAGGAACTTTTGCTTTATCGCACTGATCTCGTATCGATATGACCCAGTCTTTAAGCATCGGCCTGGCCCTTACACCGCTTTCCCCTCCGACAATTACCCAATGGATTCCGGAAAGATCGATAGGCCCCAAATTTTCCAGCAGCGGTTCAATCGACAAGAAACGTACCTTGGTGGGTACCGATTGCAAATGCTCAATGCGCGGGAGGCCATACTTCCTATCCTCGACACTTACTCCCCACCAGATGTGCGCGGCCTGAGATACGAATTTGAGATCACTCTTAAGAAGTTTTCTCATCCGGTCTGAACGTTTAGTAAGCACCTGGAAAGTGTGCCAATTAGCCTCCTCCATGATACGTGCCACTCTTACAATATAATCAGTGGATATGTGCTCTTGGAAAAGATCACTCATCGAATTGACAAACACCATTCTCGGAGACTTCCAACGGAGAGGTTCATTCAGTTTTTCCGGGACGAGTCGCAGATCAAAGCCCTGCTCATAGGGGTGACCCGGCACGCCTCTGAACCTTTTGGCAAACGCCTCAGCGTAGCAATTCTTACACCCCGGGCTAATCTTGGTACAACCTCGTACGGGGTTCCAAGTGCTGTCCGTCCATTCAATCTTCGTTTTGCCCATAGCAAGACTAGCTTTCGGGGCCCGCCATCTCACTGAAAGACCTGGCAAACTCTTTAACCCGTTCGATCAACTTAGGTGTGAGGATTGATTCATGTTCTGCAAATCCGTGTACGACATCGTTTCTGATTCGTCTTAGCTCGTTTATTTCATTGACCTCGCTGGCTTCGATTATTCCTCCGCGCCTCAGAAACGTCATCACATCTAACATCCCCTTAGGAGTTGTTCCTAATAGGGCATTACGGCCAGCTATGCTACGCAACGATGATTCCAAAGAGACCCAGGCGATCATAAATTCAGATAAGAGTTCCGTCTTCATTGTTATTCGTTCGACGAGTTTGTAACCAAAAAGGTTTTCGAAAAGCTTATTTGCTAGCTCTGCATATATCTCTATTTTATCCCTTCCGACAGTGAGTCCGTTGCCTTCATGATACAGCTGGTTTCTGAGACGGTGGTACCACTCGATGGCTCCCAAATCTACGCCCTCCAGCTTGTCTGCAGCGTGCAGTTCTAGTCCCTCTAAAAGATTCGGGAAGCTATCAGCTATTTCTTGATACTGCCTTCGTGAAATTGTCAACCCAGTTATTCTCTTCGGTAATCCAAGATAAGTCTTGATCATTAGTTCTACAGAATTGTCAATACAGATCATTGCCAGGCGTCGGTTTGCGTCGCTGTCCTTCTTGAGCAAGTCAAGCCCGTGGCCCAAAATTTCTCCCGGTCCTGAGGCCCAGGGAATGCGAGAGCGTTTGTCCATGTCAGACCCCTTTTGAAGCAAAACCAAATGAATACCCCCCTATGAAGAGGAAGGATATCATCTTAGCTGGTGGCTGAGCAATCTTCTAGCTGTTGGGAAATCATGGATTGGAGGGCGAGGCGGAGTTTGGTGACTTCGCGGCTGTTACGGGGTCGGGGAACCCGGAGGATCTTGTGGCATAAGCGGAGGTAGCCGTTCTGTACGCGCCAGTGGATCTGGGAGACCAAGGTGTCGATCATGCGGAGCTGGCCCTCCTTAGGCTCGCTGAAGATGATGATCTCGCGGGGGCTCTTATGATCCGGAGACCGGGCGCCACGATCTGGGGCACACTTTCTTCTACATTGACCCCCCTTATTTATGGTATGAAGGTCTACTGGTTTAACTTCGAGCAGGGGGACTTTGGCAGGCTGG